>DSDH01000061.1 GCA_011055475.1 Phycisphaerales bacterium
ACGATGCCAAGTCCACCTGCGTGGACTAGAGTCGGCGTAGGCCGACTTTGCAGGTCGTAGCACGCGGTTTCAACCGCCGTGCCGTTGTCCAAAACATACCTGTTTGAGCGTGCTGAAAATGAAAGGTAACAATGTTAACTTTTACCCTTTTATCCTGGCGAATGAATTCGCGGCTACAGCGCGTCGAGGGCGCGGTGCAAAATCCGCCTTCGCGGATTGACTTCCAGTCGCCGAAGGGCGACTTTGCAGCGCGTGTTTTTTTACGCGCCGTTGCACGTGGTTTCAACTGCCGTGGGACTCGAAGTTAAGTTAACATTGTCACCTATCGAGAGATTTATCAGTCAACGAGCTACGCTTCGATGGATAGAGGAGAGCTTTCACGCTATGGAACGTATACAGAAGATCCTGGCCCGGGCTGGCTTCGGCTCTCGTCGCTCGTGTGAGGATCTGATTCGCCAGGGACGTGTTTCGGTAAATGGCCAGGTGGCCCAACTGGGTCAGAAGGCAGACATCGAGCGGGACCGAATCACCGTCGATGGGGAGGAGATCCGCCTGAAGAAGCGCCACACCTACGTCGCCTTGCACAAGCCGAGGGGCGTGCTCTCTGATGAGGGGGATGGATCGGGGCGCCGGCCGACGGTGCTCGACATGGTGCCACTTGAAAGCCACCTCTTCCCTGTGGGGCGGCTGGACCTGCGGAGCGAGGGGCTGATCCTGTTGACCGACGACGGCGACCTGACCTACCGCCTGACCCATCCCAAATTCGAGCACGAGAAGGAATACCATGTCTGGGTGGAGGGGGAGCCGGCCGAGACGACGCTGGAAAAGTGGCAGAACGGCGTCTTCCTGGATGGTAGCCGGACGGCGCCAGCCGAGGTCAGCGTATTGCGGCGCGAGAAGCGCCGCACCTGGCTGCGGGTGGTGCTGCACGAGGGGCGCAAGCGACAGATCCGGCGCGTGGGCGCGATGTTGGGCCATCCGGTGCACCGGCTAATCCGGGTGCGGATCGGGCCGCTGCGCCTGGGCGACCTGGAAGTGGGGGAATGGCGCAAGCTTACGCCCGAGGAGGTGCAGGCTCTACGTGCATCAGTGGGTAAAGGGAGCAGGGAGTAGGAGGGACGTTGACTTCATCTAAACGGAAGACGATTGCGATTGACGGACCGGCGGCGGCGGGCAAGAGCACCGTGGGACAGCGCCTGGCCCGCAGCCTGGATTACCTGTATTTCGACACCGGCGTGATGTACCGCGCCGTGACCTGGGCGGCGCTGGCGCGCCACGTCCCGGTGGCAGACGAGGAGGCCGTGACTGAACTGGCCCAGACTCTGCCCATCGAGGTCTCGCCGCCCACGGTAGACGACGGGCGGCAGTACACGGTAATGGCCGACGGCGTGGACGTGACCTGGTTGATTCGCACACCCCAGGTCGACGCCAACGTCTCGACCGTCTCGGCCTACCCGGGCGTGCGCGAGGCGATGGTGCGGCAGCAGCGGCGAGTGGCGGCCGACGGCGCGGTGGTGATGGTGGGCCGCGACATCGGCACCGTCGTCCTGCCCGATGCCGATCTCAAGTTCTACGTGGACGCCAGCGTCGAGGAGCGTGCCCGACGTCGCTGGCGAGAGATGCTGGCGCGGGGCGAGGAGGCGGATTACGAAATAGTTTTGGACTCGATGCGCCGCCGGGACGAGATCGACAGCCACCGCGAGGTCTCGCCCCTGCGGGTGGCCGAGGACGCGTTCGTGCTCGATACCACCGACCTGGGTATCGACGCCGTGCTGGCCCAGGCCCAATGCCTGGCCGAGGAGGCGGATTGCTAGGAGGCGTGATCACCCGTGTCACCGGCGGGCTGGCCGAGCGAGTGGGCTTGCAGGCAGGCGACGCGCTGCTTTCGATCAACGGTCAGCCATTGCGCGACGTCATCGACGTACGCTTCCAGGCCGCTACCGAACGATTGGCGCTCAAGGTGCACCGGGCCGGGCAAACGTTCATCCTAGAAACCGAGCGCCGGTACGGCGAGGACATGGGGCTTATCTTCGACCAACCGACCTTCGACGGGGTGCGGCGATGTGAGAACCGGTGTGAATTCTGTTTCATCAAGCAGATGCCCCCGGGGCTTCGGCCCTCGCTCTACGTCCGGGACGACGATTACCGACACTCGTTCCTCTTCGGCAACTACGTCACGCTGACCAACCTGGACGCGACCGATTGGGAGCGGATCGAAACGCAGCACCTGAGCCCGCTCTACGTCTCGGTCCACGCGACCGATCCCGCGCTCCGCCCCCGGATGTTGGGGAACCCTGCCGCCGCCGACCTGATGGCCCAACTCCGGCGCCTGGCCGGCCTGGGCGTCGAGGTGCACACCCAGATCGTCGTGATTCCAGGCGTCAACGACGGCGCGCACCTGGATCGCTCCATCGGCGACCTGGCCGGCCTGTACCCGGCGGTGCGCTCGGTCAGTATCGTGCCGGTGGGGCTGACCCGCTTCCACCGGGGCGATTGTCGCGTGCCCACCGACGAACAGACGCGCGCCGTCTGGGAGCAAGTGACCGGCTGGCAGGGGCGGCTGCAGGAGCGGTTGAGAGTAAACTTCGCCTACCTGGCCGACGAGTGGTACCTCCGCCAGGAACACTCCGTGCCCCCCGCCGAGCACTACGACGGACTGGACCTGACCGAAAACGGCGTCGGCCTGGTCCGCCGATTCCTGGATAACCTTGAACCTTTAACCTTCAACCCACAACCTCTAACCCTGGTCACCGGTACCCTGTTCGCTCCCATCTTGCGTTCCGCCATCGGCCCCTCGGCCGACGCCGTGCCGGTCGTCAATCATTTTTTCGGCCCGACGGTGACGGTGGCGGGGTTGCTGACGGGGCGGGATGTCATCGCCCAGTTGAGCGAGCGGGAGATGGGAGAGACGATTGTCCTGCCGGGGGCGATGTTCGGCGGTCCGGAGGGACAGTCATTGGATGGGATGTGGCCACGAGAGATCGCTAAAGCCCTGGGGCGGCGGATCGTGCTGGGTTGGCCGGGAGGTGAGACGTGAGATCTGTCATCGTCAGTGCGTTCGTCGTCGCGGCCTACTTCGTGGTGTGGGCGCTGGTGCCTGGTTCTGATGTTTTCGGTGGTCACTGCCGATAGCCTCTCATAGAAGCAGAGATCAGCAGATTATGCAACCAGTTGTCGTGATCACATCGTCAGTGTAGCCCATCACATAGGGCATCACAAAAGAAGGGCGAATGGTATAGACATCTCCCGTGCTCAGTTTAATACGCCGCAAGCGAATCCCTGACATTTTCTTCGACTCAGGAAGGATGTCGTGCAGATTGTATCCTTGCTGAATGATAGACGGGAACAGCTCTGGATGCTGTTCGATCACGTGATCTAGAGCCTGACGAAACGCTTTATGATCAACCAAGATCTTATCGTATTCTTCTGGGGCAATGAACACACAAATCTGTTTAGATTTGTTAGCTAGTGGGTCCAGATCCTTTTCCCGACTGCAGACTCTGGTTTGTGCCATTGAAGCCATATAGTAAGCTCTCGTTCCATAGGTATGAATTGGGCTAGCTTACTGCATAGTTGTCAAAATGTCCAGGGA
>DSDH01000497.1 GCA_011055475.1 Phycisphaerales bacterium
AGCCAGACCCCGCCAGATCGTGGGCGCATGATCCCGCAGCGATAGGCCCGGGAGCCTGCGCGACTTCCATTGCAGCCGCCCCGACGGATCGAGGCAATAGACGTGCATGTCCTCCGAGGCAAATACAATCTGGCCGTCGCGCGTGAGCGAGGCGGGCGTCAGGATCATGTACCCTGTCTTGAATCGCCAAAGGGGTCGCCCACTTTCGGCGTCGAGCGCGTGGAACACACCGGCCCGGTCGCCGTAGTAGACCCGCCGGCCGTCGCACGCCGGACTGGTCCAGATCCCTGCGCCGGTGTCGGTCTTCCATACCAGCGTGCCTCGGCGCGGATCGAGGCAGTACAGATGCCCCTCCCCAGGGCCCTCATCGGCCCCGAAGTACAGCCGTCCCTGGTCGTAGCAGGGCGAATGGCCGATGGGACCCGCGGTGGCGAATCGCCACATCGTGCGTCCATCCCGCACGTCCAGCGCGTATACGTGGCCGGCGAACGTCGGCACAAAGCACAGGCCCTCGGCCACGATCGCCTCGACGCGGGAAGCGATCATCTCATCGTGAAAATCTCGGAACCACTTCCGCTCAAACGGGCCTTCCAGCACCTCGCCCGTGTACCCACTGCGCTGGTAGTCCCGGTGCAGCGTCGGCCAGGTTGTCTCCGATAAGGCTCGCCCGGAGCCCGCAGGCATTGTGCCGAGGAGGCTCGTCAGTATCACGAGCCATAACGGAATGACGCTGCTGTTCTGCATGTCGAGGCCATTATCTCCGCAGTGGATGCAGGTGAAGGACGGCCGAAAACACAGACCCTATGCGCCCTGGTCGGGTGGGACGCCATCGTTCAGGGCCTTGTATGGCCGGCCGGGGACCAGCTCGCCATCCCGCACAAACCCCTCCGGTCGCGGCGCCAGACGTTGAACGAGCTGCGTTCGCCACGTCCGCAGCATCGGATCGTGAGACGGCTCGGCGGATAGATCGTGCTCCTCGCGAGGATCCTGCTCCAGATCAAACAACTGTTCACGGCCGTCAGTGGGTCGCCAGATGTACTTCATGCGTCCATCCGTCAGGGCGTGAAAGGCCTGTGTCTGGCTGTAGCAGGGGGCGTGCTCAAAGTGCAGCCATGGGCGAATGGTTTGGTTTCCGCCCCGCAGGACGGGGTTCAGATCAATACCGTCCACCGAGTCGCGACAAGACACGCCCGCCGCCGACAACAGGGTGGGCATGATATCCTCCAGGCAGACGGGTCGATTGATGTGCCGGCCCGCGTCGAAACCTAGCTGCGGGGCCCCACACACGATGAACGGAACGTTGGCCGATCCTTCGTATGGCTCGCATTTGCGATAGTAGCCGTGATCACCCAGCATCTCGCCGTGGTCGCTGGTGAACACGATGATCCACGGTCGGCCGGCCTGCTCGCTGCGCGCTACGAATTCGCGAATGAGCGGACCGATCTGGGCGTCGATGTGTTCGATCAGCCCGAAATAGCCCGCTTGGGCGGCTCGCAGTGTTGCCCCGGCAAGCCGCACGCGATGGCCGTTGCGGTCGCCCTCGGGCGACAAGGCGTCCCAGTCCACCCAATCGCCATGCGCCGCTTGCGGCAGGGGGGCGTCGAGATATGCGTCGTAGTACTCTCGCGGCGGAAAGAGCGGGCTGTGCGGCGCATAGAAGGAGGTGGTCAGAAACAGCGGACGATCCGGCGCGGCCGACCGCACGACCTGTCGCGACTGCGAAACCACCCAGTTTGTGGGGTGCAGCCGTTCCTCCAGCGGCCAGGGCTTGGCCTGCCACAGGTTGTACGTCAGTCCCATATCCTGGACCAGCCGACGTATACCTCCCGTCTGCGGGGCCTGGCGCGTCAGATACGCGTCGTAGGCGTCATCATCCACGTGTGTCGAGCCGAGGATTTGCTCCTGGTAGCCGCAGTCGCCGCTTTCCGGTAACTGGTGCATATAACGGCCCACGAGCACCGTGGTGTAGCCGTTCTCGGCCAGAACGCCCGGCAGCGTGGGCCCGGTGATCGGCTTGGCCGCGTACCCGACCACACCACTGGTCTGCGGCGAGAGCCCCGTCAGCAGGGCAAAGCGTGCGAGAATGCAGGACGCCACGGTCGTGTACGCCCGACGGAACAGGACGCCGCGGGCGGCCAGCCCATCAAGGTGGGGCGTCCGCACGGCCGGATGACCCAGGCACGACAGGCAGTCGCCCCGCATCTGATCGGGCATGATCAGCAGAATGTCGGGCTGACGATGAGCCGATTGTGCCGCCCACGCCGCCGGCAGGCTCCTCTGCCCCCATACCATGCCTGTGAAAGCGGCATTTTTCAAAAACTGCCGTCGATCCATGCGTTTTCCCGCGTTCACCCGGCCTCGCTCTGTGCTCACATTGCTTGAGCGGGGCGTTGTCAAACCTTGCACGTTACGGTCAATTCCTGGCCGGCCTGCAGGACCAAGGGCTTGTCCAGCTCGATCACAACCCGCTTGCCCTCCCGACGGATCGTGGGGCGGCGCTGTTCGGGCGCCTCGATCTGAACCTGCGCGGTCGTGCGTTCAGCGGGCAGCTCGACCGCCACCGAGCGGATCGGCACCTGCCCCCAGCGGACGGCGATGCGATTGGTCTGCGTGTCGCCGGACCGCCTCTGCGCCAACGTGCCCCAGCCCGCGGCGCCGGTGAACGCGGCCTTGAAATCCTCCGCACCGATCCGCGGCGCAAAGCCGATATGCCCCCTGGGCCCATCATACTCGTAGCCGCACAACCCGAGCAGGACGCCCCAGCTCGCCAGGGCCCGGGCGTAGTGATCACCGCACTCGACCTCGTTGTACGGATTGCGTTTGGCCGGGTGGTATCGCTCGTGGATCGCCCGGCAGATCGCCAGGGCCTCGGTCACCATGCCCTCCCAGGCCATGTGCCCGGCCACCTGGTACTCGATGCCGGTCCACACCTCATCGCGGTAGCGCACGGATTTGTTGCCCATGTGCCGGCTCTTGGGCCAGGTGCACGTGAACAGGCCCGCCTCGCCGGGCGTCGCGAACCACCGCTCCGGCGGATGCGCCTTGTTGTGCGGGCCGACGTCGGGCGCCCAATTGTACTTCCAGATCGACTCCAGCGTGGTTCGGCAGGTGTGTGGCGGGATCAGATACCCCAGGCCGACCTGATGGGCCCAGCCCTGGCCAAAAACCTGATCGCTCAGGCAGCCGTCGGCGTACTGGGCGTCGGGATGCTTGACGAGGTCCACGATCTGGATGAAGTACTCGCCGTTGAACAGCTTCTCGACGAAGTTCTTGCGTCCGGCCTCGTAGATACGCTGGCATCGCCGGGCAAAGGCCGTATCGTTCATCAGCCGGGCCATCTCCTCGCCCGCTCGCAGCGCGCCGAGATACAGCGATACGATCATCGGGTTGGGCCCGTAGAAATCGATGTCGAACGTGTTGTGCTGCTGGCCCTCCAGGAAGCCGTCGTCGTTGCCATCCTGGCCGATCATGAACTCCAGGGCCTTCTTGATGTTCGCCCAGTTGCGCTCCAGGAAGCCCTTGTCGGTTGACATCTGGTGCTCGCGCAGGGCCTTCATAATGCCGCCGGCCTGGCTGTCGGCCGCCCACAT
>DSDH01000322.1 GCA_011055475.1 Phycisphaerales bacterium
CAGCAGCAGCGTATCTCCGATCTGGAGAGCGAGTTGGGCGCGGCGAATCTGATGCTCAGCCAGCTTCAGGCCAAGCTCAAGACCTGCGAGGAGCAGAAGGCTCTTCTGCCGGGGGCTCGTGACGCCGAGATCGCGGCCCTGGAGCAGACCATCGCCGAGCAGAAGGCGCTGATCGAAAAACTGAACGCCCAACTGCTCAAGGGTCCGTCGGTGCTGCCGCCGCTGCTCAACGAGCAGTTGCGCCGGTTCACCGAGAGCAGCGACATGGTGGAGTTCGACGAGGACAAGGGGATGCTCAAGTTCAAGAGCGACCTGCTGTTCGCATCGGGCAGCGCCGAGGTGTCGGAGTCCGCAAAAGGGGCGGTCAATGCATTGGCTGAGATCATGAAATCGCCCGATGCACAGAACTTCGATATCATCATCGCCGGCCACACGGATGACCAGCCGATCAAGTACAGCAAGGCCCAACACCCGACGAACTGGCACCTGTCGGCCCACCGGGCGATCGGCGTGCTGCAGGAATTGGTCAAGGACGGCTTGACGCCGCAGCGGATGAGCGTTCGCGGTTTTGGCGAGTACCGACCGGCCGCGCCGAACGAGCCCGGCAACAAGGGCAATCCGGCGAATCGGCGGGTGGAAGTCTATATCGTGGCGGCCGGGTCGTAGAGGCCCACCCACGCGAGACATGGGGCGCCGCCGTTGTCCATCGGGACGGGCGGCGTTTTTTCTTACGTCGCCCTGCCGGAGGGAACCATGCAGCCATGGCTGAACGGACACTGATTATTCTGAAACCGGACGCCGTTCAACGCGGCTTGGTCGGCTCGATCATTGCCCGCTTCGAGCAGAAGGGCTTCCAACTAATCGCGGCCAAGTTCATGAAGATCAGCAAGGCGCTGGCGCAGAAGCACTACGCCGTACACAAAGGCAAACCCTTCTTCGAGCGGGCCGTCCAGTACCTTTCCTCATCGCCCGTGCTGGTCATGGTCTGGCAGGCGGACGATGTCATCAAGATGAGCCGGCGGCTGATGGGCGAGACGTTCGGCACCGAGGCCCAGCCGGGCACGATCCGCGGCGACTTCGGCTGTTCGCACGGGTTCAACCTGATCCACGGCTCGGACTCCCCGGCGTCGGCGGAGGTGGAGATTCCCCTGTATTTCAAACCCGAGGAGCTCATCGATTACCCCTTGGCCCAGGCGCATTGGCTGTATGGCCCGCCCGATGAGGCCTGAGCGCGTCGTTCAGATCGCCCCTTGGCCGGAGGAACTGAGGACGCATGGTTCGGGGTCGGAGGACAACCCAAAAGGAGCACCCGCCACGGCCGTCGCCGCGGCAGGGATGTGGTATGCGATGGGGGCTCCTTGCGACGCTGCTGACCGCGCTGGTGTTCGTCGGCGTGTTCTTCTGGGTGGCCTTGGTTGTCGATCCGGCGGTGATCTACCACGGTTTCGGCGTGTATTTTGACTGGCCGCCGTTTCATTCGGGGTGGACATTTCTGCGTGAGCACTTGGCTGAATGTGGGGGACCACTGCGGTATGTCACGGGGTTTCTCTCGCAGTGGTTCTACTACCGTTGGCTCGGCGCCTTGATGATCACCGCCGTCGCGGGAGCGATCTATCTGGCCGTACGGCTGGCCACACGGACGCTGGGAGCCAGCGTTTCCAGACTTCTTGGGCACATCGGAGTCCTGGGCTTCCTGGTGGGCTACAGCCAATACGACCATGTGCTCTCCATGGGGTTGGCCGTGGCGGTCGTTGGCGGACTGGTGGTCCTGCACGATGGGCTCGAGCGGTTTGGTCGATGGCGGCTGGCACGGTTTGCCGTACTGATCTCGGCGGCGTACTATCTCGTCGGGGCCTCCGGGCTGCTGATGGCTGCCGTGGTCGTCGGGCGTGAATGCCTCGACCGGCGTTTGTTTTCAGGCGTGCTCCATGCGGTCGTGGCCGTCGCCGTAGCCGCCTTTCTGGGCGGATGGTGGTCTGTGTACGAGGCCAGAGATCTCTGGCTGGGCGGCACGCCGTTCCATCCCACCCAAGCCGGTGAGTGGAGCCCGACCACGCGGGTCCTGCTGCAGGGGCTGTACGCGGGACTCGTCATCGTGCTGATCATCGCCCACTGGCCCGACCGACGAACGTGTGCGACGCAAGATGCAGACCGGCCGGATTTGAGAATGCCCCACGCCATCGGGCGTGTTCTCGCGACGGGCCTGCCGGGTCTGGCGGGCGGATTCATCCTGTATGCCGCAATCCTGCCGACCGCGGGATCGAACACCGGCTTGGTTCTATCCATCCATCGCCACAGCCGCCTGAAGGACTGGCCGGCGGTGCTGGCGGAGGTTGAGCGACTGAATACTCGTGGTTTGTATGATCCGTGCAGCAACTTCGATGCGAACCATGCCCTCTACCACGTTGGCCGTCTGCCTTACGACCTGTTCTACTTTCCGCAGAACCCTGATGCCCTGACGTTGTTCGGCGTGTCGTCCGTCCGACCGCGAACCGCCTATTCGCGGATCGTCCGGTGGTACTATGAGCTGGGCGACCTGAACAACGCCGAGCACTGGGCGAGCGAGCTGCTGGAGACCGAAGGGGCCTGTCCGCTGTACCTGGAGCTGCTGGGTCGCATCTGCGTGGCTAAGGGACGGACGGCCGCCGCGCGGGTGTATCTCAAGGCCCTGAGCCGCGATCCGGTCTATGGGCCCGTCGGCCGGCGGCTTCTGGCCGGCCTGGAACGTGATCCCGAAACCGCCGAGGACCCGGAGATTTGGCGGATCCGTGCCCTGCGGCGGCGGGTCGATAAGCCCGTGACCGACACAACGGTGGAGCAGGCCCTGTTGGATCTTCTGGAGGAGCAGCCGAATAATCGCATGGCCTTCGAGTACCTCATGGCCCATTACCTGCTCCAGCGGCAGCCGGAGAGACTCGTCGCCCACCTGCATCGGCTCAGACCGCTCGGATACACCGAGCTTCCGCCGCTTTACGCCGAGGCCGTGCTCGTGCATTCGAGCCGAACGCGTGGGGGGGTGGACCTGCATGGGTATGCGATGGACCCGCGGCACGTCGCACGTTTTGAGCGAATTACCGGGGCGTTTCGCGCGATGGGGTATGACCGCTCGCGGGGGATGGCGGCCTTGGCCCCCGAGTTCGCCCACAGCTACTTCTACTATGCGATGTTCCCGGTGGAGGTGGGCCTATGAATCGGCGGCATCATGTGACGGCGGTCGCGATCGTGGGTGTCGTCGCGGTGTTGGGGGCGGCTTGGTCGGTTCTGTCACGCGCCAGGGTGCCGCGGACATTCACCGCCTCGGACGAGCCTGTTCGCATTCGACCGGACTACACGGATGTGGTGATCCCTCCGAATATCGCCCCCCTGAATTTCGTGATTGAGAACCGCGCAGCACGTTATTCCGTGCGTATCCACGGTCCTCAGGGCGGGGCGATGGACTTGGGTTCCGGGAATGCTCAGATACGCATCCCCATACGTCCCTGGCGGCGTTTGCTCCAGGCCAACCGGGGCGGCGAGGTGTGGTTCGACGTGTACGCCGCCGATGACTCCGGACAGTGGCGCCGCCACCCCCGGATCACCAACCACG
>DSDH01000150.1 GCA_011055475.1 Phycisphaerales bacterium
CACCGTCAAGACGGTGCCGTGCCGCGCCCCCTCCGGCATCACCAGCACGGCCGAATGATCCGCCCATTCCCGAAGGTTCTCACTGGTCATCAACCCATATCGGCCCTGACGGTACTTGTCGAAATACACGTGCCACGCAGAGCCCAGGCGCACCACGCTGGGTCCCTCGGCCCAATACGGCCCGGTGATCGGCTCGGATGCCGGTCCATAGGGCCCCAGCACGTGATCGGCCGTCGCCACGCGAAGGTTCTTCTGCGGCGGATGACGCGTTTCATCCTTGAGGACCATTATATACCGCCCCTCGTGCTTCACAAGCGTCGAATCGATCACGTTGAAACCCGGCTCATAGAGCAGCCGCGTCGGTGCAAAGTCCTCGAAATCCCGGGTCGTGGTCGCGTAGATGCGATGGTTCCACCCGTTGTCGCCGCTGGCCTCGGTCTGCGGAAATCGCCCGGGAATGGTCGTCGCCCAGAACAGCACAAAGCACGCGGTCGCCTCATCGTAGAACACCTCCGGCGCCCAGCAGTTCCGCGCCGTCGGCTCATGCTCCATCACGGGCAGATATCGCTGCGGCGACCACGTCAACAGGTCCGCCGAGTGGGCGTAGCCGATCCCCCGCTCCCCCCAACTGACCGTCCAGACCATGTGAAACCGCCCATCCGGTCCACGCGTGATGCACGGGTCGCGCATCAGCCGATCCCGGCCGGCCGTGGGCGTCAAAAAGCTCCGCCCCTCGTTCAGTGCGACGAAGTGCAGCCCGTCAAAGCTCACCGCCAGATGCAGCCCGTCCTCGCCGTTGCCCACGAAGTACGAGAACACCAGACAGGGCGACGCCAGTTGCCCGGCCAGCGCCCTCTCCCGCGACCACGGCGCAACGCCTTCCGCCCTCGCCGCCGCGACGACCGCGCACACCCACAGCCCCACCAACCACAGGCGCGACCCCTTCCTCAAGCATCCAACCGGTGCACTCAGCATCCCTACCCACACCGCAAATCTAGATCTGCCGCATCACGTCGACCATCTCCATGGCCGACAGAGCCGCGTTGGCCCCGGCGTTCCCCTGTTTGCTGCCGGCCCGCTCGACGGCCTGCTCAATCGTCTCGCACGTCAGCACCCCGAAGATCGTCGGCACGCCCGTCTCATAGTTGATCTGCCCGATCCCCCGGCTGACCTGCTGGCACACGTAATCATAGTGCCCCGTCTGCCCCCGGATCACCGCCCCCAGGCAGATCACGGCATCGTACTGCCCGCCCGACGCCAGCTTCTTGGCCACCGGCACGATCTCAATCGACCCCGGCACCCACGCCACCGTGATCTGCTCGCCCTTCGCGCCGTGCCGCTCCAGACAATCCACCGCCCCGCCCAGCAGACGCCCCGTAATGAACTCATTGAAGCGGCTGACCACGATCGCGAACCGCCCGCCGGCGGCGCTCAGTTGCCCCTTGATTTCCTTCATACCTGCACTCCCGTATCGCTGCGGCATCTCGCCTTCGACCCTCGACTTATCGGAACCGCCGACGCACCCCGCGCGCCGAGCCCGCCGATCCGTCGCCAACCGCCCGTTGGCACACGCTTAACCCATGCAATTCTAAGGGCTTAGCCGACCGATGACCAGAAAAAACTCCGCCAAACCCCGACAGGCCCCCCGCCAAGACCAAAACTCCCCAAGCCACGCCCGATTTGTGCCGATACGCCGCAGGAAAGGGCCGCCGCCCCGCGCCTCCGGCGGCCCAGGCAATTTGGGAACCCCGACGAGGACCGACGATGTACGACGCGATGGAACCCAGCTTCTGGGATCAAGCCGACCAGGCCGCCGGTCTGGCCTTCGAAATGTACGAAAGCGGCGAGCTCGACATGGCCCTCACCCAGATCCAGGAGGCCATCGACATCAACCCCGCCAACGCCGCCTGGCACTTCAACAAGGGCCTCACCCTCGACGCCCTCGAGCGTTTCGAGGAGGCCGTCGAAGCCTACCTCGCCGCCCTCGAAATCGCCCCCGACGACCCCGAAATCCTCAACTCCCTCGCCGTCGACTACACCCGCACCGGCCGCTACGACAAGGCCCTGGCCGTCTTCGAGCACATCCAGCAGATCGACCCCACGTTCGAGCCCTGCTACTGCAACCGCATCATCACCTACACCGAGATCGACCAGCACGACAAGGCCGAGGAGATGTTCTACCTCGCCCAGCAGATCAACCCCGATTGCCCCATCTGCTTCTACAACATCGGAAACAGCCTCTTCAGCCGCGGGCAGTTCGACCGCGCCATCTGGTGCTGGAAACGCACCGCCATGCTCGAACCCACCCACCCCCAGATCAACTACCGCATCGCCCAGGCCTACTGGGCCGCCAACCAGCCCACCGACGCCGAGCAGTACTTCCTCGAAGAGCTCCGCACCAACCCCGGCGATACGGACGTCATCCTCGACTTCGGCCTCTTTCTCCTGCGCCGCGGCCGCTACGACGCCGCCCGCGAGAAGTTCCACCGCATCCGCGAGCTCGCCCCCGACGCCGCCCCGCCGCTGTTCTACCTCGGCGAAATCGAGCGGGCCCTCGGCCACGCCGACAAGGCCGAGGACTACTACCGCAGCGCCCTGACCAAGAGCGATATCCTCCCCGGCCCGCGCTTCCGGCTGGCCGAGATGGCCGCCGCCCAGGGCCGTCGCGACGCCGCCTTCGAGCACCTCCGCGCCGAATACGACCTCGACATCACCGATATCGACGTCCTCATGCGGATGGGCGCCCTCTTCCTCCAGCTCGATCATCCCGAATTCGCCACCGACTGCTTCCTGCGGATCGTCGACGAGCACCACGACCACGCCGAGGCCTTCCACGGCCTGGGCCTGGCCCTGCGCACCCGCGGCGAGCTCGACGGCGCCCTGCGCTTCTTCGAACACGCCCTCAAGCTCGGCAAACGCGAGCCCGCCCTGCTCGTCGAGACCGCCCGGCTCTACCTGGCCACCGAGCGACACGCCCTGGCCGCCAAAACCATGGCCGCCGCCCGACGCCTGGCCCCCCGCGACCGCCGCGTCCGCCGCTACTGGCTCGCCGTCCAGCTCATCGTCGCCGCCCGCCGCATCCGACGCCGCCTCGCCCGCCTGGGCCTCGTCCGACGCCTGCTCGACGCCGCCGACGGCTATCGCCTCCGCGTCCGCCGCGTCATCAACAGCAAACGCACCCCCCGCCACTCCGATATCGCAGACCTGTGATCTGTCATTCCCGCGTCCCCCGGTAGGGTGGGCTCTGCCCACGCGGTTCCCATGCCCACGCGGTTCATCCCCGCCCTTCTCACGTTCATACGTTCATACGTTCATACGTTCCCACGTTCTCACCCTCCCACGCTCCCCGGTAGGGTGGGCTGTGCCCACGCGGTTCTTCCCCACGCGGGTCCTCCGGCGCTCGGTGTCATTCCGGACTTGATCCGGAATCCAGCCCCCCGCGCCGTCATTCCGAGTCCGCCGCAGGCGGACCGAGGAATTCGTTCTTCCGCGTCGCGCAGCGACACCGCTTCCCGGATGCCGGTATGGCATCGAGGCTCGCGGAGCGAACCGTGCCCACGCGG
>DSDH01000600.1 GCA_011055475.1 Phycisphaerales bacterium
ACGCCCACCCGTCCAGTCAACCCAGATATTTCTCTTTCCTTTTTCCCTCACTCAGAAGGTGGGGAAAAGAAAGAGAAATATCGGCTCAACCGCGACGGAGTTTTATCGTACCACCTCCTTTCCGTGTGGGGCCGGCGGTCTTGCCGGCGGCGTGTCTTTTCAGTCAGTTGTGATACAGCCAGCCACCGCCGAACGTGCTGGGCTCGTCCTCGCCCACGTACTCGATTCGGCACCGGCACCGCCAACACTCGGACGGTCCATGCCAGTGATCCCGGCCGGTCACGTGGACGTTGACGGCCAGGCTCACTTCCTCGTGCACTGGCGGCGTCAACCGAAAACGGCAACCGGGGAACTCGCCCACCGGCCCCTCGTCCGTCCGTTCGAGCTTGTTGCCAAACCGCCACCCGTCCGGCTCCACATACTCACCGCCCTTGGCTTGATACCGTTCTTGCGTTTCCATCCTCATCAGTCTCCCCTTTGAAAATGGCCTGCCTCATCAGTGCCGCCCGGCCAGCGTGCAGCAGACGCCCCCAAGGGCGTTTCGGCTTACTCCTTGGGCAGATCGCCAAGCCCCGCACGCCCCCAGGCGTTTTCCAGGTTCCTCAGGGCAAACGCGAATGCCTGATTCGCCATGTCCAACTCACTCCCCGTGCCCTGAACGATTCCGCACAGGTTTCCAGGGCGACCCTCTGCGAGGGCCCTGTCGGCTTCGGCGAGTCGCTGGCCTAGCCAGTCGATCAGCTCGCGGGCCTTCTTGTAGGCAGACCGAGTGGCATAGACTGCCCCGCACGCCTCAGCCAATCTCTCGAGCTTGCCTTGGTCCTTGGTGCCACTCATCGCGTCCCTCGCCGCTTGCTCCAGCTTGTCGAAATACGTCACGCTCATGATTCTCTCCTGTCAAGATGGCCTGTCTCGTCAGCACGTGGACGGCCGATCCACATGGACGGGTCCATCGGACCCGTTTCGGCTTTACTCCAACCGGCTTCCGCTGGGCAACCCTGCCGGTCCGCTCCAGCGATCCGATCCACTCTGAACGTTCCAAGCCCTCCGCTTCTGAATATACTCTATCATATATAACTACAGGAGTCAAGAGAAATCAGGGCGCCATTACAATGTTTTCGCTCACGGTTTCTGCTTGGGCGCGCAGGAAAAGACCCCGGACCGAGCCGGGGCCGTTTTTCCCCCACAGGCTCCAGATGTCCAGCGGGCCGTCCAGAGTCAGGACGTGTCTTTCAGGCTATGGCGTCGGGCCAGCCAGGTCTACCGTGGAATCGGCGTGCTTATCGCCATCATCCCGCCACCATCAAGCGAGGCCGCAGCCTTCGCCCCGAAGTCCACCAGCGCCAACACCGGTAACCAGCCTGTCAACAGGCAATCCGGAGACGGTCCCGTCTGGGGTAGCGATAGGCCCGACCGCAGGTTGGATTGAGAGCTGGCCACGAGCCTGCGCCACGACCGGACGGCCGTTGTGAACCGTTTCTTTTGGCTTGTCACCATTTTGCGAAATTTTCCACGGCCCCCTTGATTTATGGTCATTTGACCATATACTGTACATGGCTTCGGATGGGAAGGGACGGCGATGGAACCACTGACGGACAAGCAGGCCCGGGTGTTGCGGTATATCGAGCAGCGGCTGCGGGAGGGCCGGCCGCCCACGCAGCGGCAGATCGCCCGCCATTTCGGCCTCAGCCAGAACGCCGTCTATCAGACGATCCGGTACCTGCGGCAAAAGGGCTACCTGACGCCGGCGGCCGGTCACCGCAACCTGCGTCTGAGCGAGCAATACGGCTCAGCCGGCCGGGATGAAGCGGCCGTGCCCGTGGTGGGCCACGTCGCCGCCGGCGAACCGATCCTGGCCGAGCAGAATATCGACAGCTACATCGACGTGCAGCGTTTCCTGGGGCTGGGTAAGGAGGTGTTCTGCCTGCGGGTCTGCGGCGACAGCATGATCGATGCGGGCATCCTGGACGGCGACCTGGTGGTCGTGCGCCCCGGCGCCACCCTCCAGGATGGGCAGATCGCCGTGGTCCTGTTGGATGATGAGGCCACGGTCAAGCGGGTGTTCTTCCGCAAGGACCGCATCGCCCTGCAGCCGGCCAATGCCGCGGCGGGCTACCGAACGCGGTACATCCGTAAGAACGAGAAGGACGTGCGGATCGTGGGACGCGTGATCGGCTGCCTGCGCCGCCTGTGATCTGCGGGAGAGAACCGATGGGACCGATTGCCGTGGGGATTGCCGGTTGGTCGTACCCGGACTGGAAGGACACGGTCTACGGAAACAACCGCGAGGATGCGCTGGTCTATATCAGTCGCTTCGTGGAGGCCATCGAGATCAACAGCACGTTCTATCGCCCACCGTCGGCGAAGGTCGTGGAGGCCTGGCTGCGGCGAACGGCCCCAAGGGAGGGGTTTTTCTTCACGGCCAAGCTGCATCGCGACTTCACCCACGCCCCCGAGGCCGACCCGACCCTGGTTGAACAGTTTCACGCGGGGTTTGCCCCGATGCTCCAAACGGGCCGCCTGCGGCACCTGCTGGCCCAGTTCCGCCACGACTTTGACGACCGACCCGACCATCGCCGCCGTTTGGCTGATCTCGCCCGGGACTTTGGACACGCGTTCGACCTGGTCGTCGAATTGCGGCATCGCTCGTGGCAGGAGGCCGAGGCCCTGGGCTTTCTGGAGGGCCTGGACGTCACGGTCTGCAACCTGGACTACCCCACGGGAGCCCAGTCGTTTCAGATGGAGTGCTGCACCGTGGGTCGTTATGGCTATTTCCGCCTGCACGGCAGGAATTATGCCGCGTGGTTCTCGAAGGCCGGCCGCGATGAGACCTACAACTATTACTACAACCGGCAGGAGCTGGGCCGGATCAAGACGCGGATCGACAGGCTGGCCCAGGCCTTCGAAAGGCTGACCGTGATCACGAACAATCATTACCGCGGGGCCGAGGTGGCCAACGCGCTCGAGCTGAAGTACCTGCTGACCGGCGACCGGCAACCGGTACCGCCGGCCCTGTTGAAGACGTATCCCGCTTTGCAGGAGGTGTCGCTGCCCGATTCGGAATAGCCGGCATCGCAGGATAGCGGCTGGGTCAGCCGCTGAAACCCTGCGTGCCCGCTGCTTTTGTCCCCGTCGTGCACGGGACGCGACACACCGGGGCCATGGCGGGCCGATCCAATGAACCCTCTGTACCTGGGACGGGGGAGGTATGCGCGCTGCGGCGTTGGTGTGCAAGAGTTATTACAGCCTGCTGCGGTA
The DNA here is from genome assembly GCA_011055475.1 of Phycisphaerales bacterium. Classification (GTDB taxonomy): domain Bacteria; phylum Planctomycetota; class Phycisphaerae; order Sedimentisphaerales; family Anaerohalosphaeraceae; genus DSDH01. The sequence continues at coordinate 3,259 of DSDH01000600.1, forward strand.
TCCGGTTTCGGTTACCCGGCTGGTGCAACGGGCCGCGGAATCGGGATACACCGCCGTGGCCCTGGCGGATGTGAACGGCATGTACGGGCTCGTCGAGCTGACCCAGACCTGCCGCCGCCACGGCTTGCAGGCCATTCTCGGCGTGGAGATTCGCACGCCGATGGAGGGGGTCGTTCTTCTGGCCGAGGACGGGACCGGCTATGGCAATCTGTGCCGCATCACCACCGCCCGACACCTGGACCGCCCATTCTGCTTGTTCACAGCCTTGCGGCAGGATGCACGGGGGCTCATCGCGTTGGGC
>DSDH01000026.1 GCA_011055475.1 Phycisphaerales bacterium
AGCGCGGCCTTCGACCTGAGCAGCTTCGGACGGCTGAGCCTGGCGGGTGATCCGGATGGACAATCGCTGGCGGACCTGGTCCATGGAGCGGCGTTGCCCGATTTGGGGCGATGGGCCTCGGTGACCCTGGATGACCCCGCCGGCCGTGCCCTTTCCGTGCGGATCGCCCGGCTGCCCAAGGCGCTGCTGATCCTGACCCGCCCCACGGACCGCCACGCGGTGCATCACCTGATCGCGGGTCGCGCCCGTCACGCGGGGGCCAGGCTGACCGATGTGACGGAGAAAACCGGGATGCTGGCGGTCTATGGGCCCCGGTCGTATGAGTCCGTCACGACGATTCTGCCCTTTGACCCCGGGCCCATCGAGCCGGGGGCCGTTCTTGAAATCTCCCAGATGATGATCTCGGTGACGGTCCTGCGCGGAAGCTGGCTCGATATGGACGGCATCGAGTTGATCTGCCCGGCGAGCCTGGCGCCCCTCGCCGCCGGGGCCATCGCCAAGTACCACGAGCGACAGGGCATCGTTCCGGCCGGCATGCACTGCCTCGATCAGGCCATGCGCCTCGGCTAGCGGGCCGGCGCATCGAATCGCGGCCCGGATGGCGTCCGCCCGCCCAAATATCCGCCGCCGCGCCCCGGATTTTCTGGAATCGCACACCCGATTGTGCTATAAGCACCTTTCTATTGAAAGAGCGGCGTGACACGCGGACAGGGAAGCGGGATGTTTGCGATTATCAGTGATATTCACTCGAATCTCGAGGCCTTGACGGTCGTCCTGGACGACATCAAGAAGCGCGGGATCAAGACGATTTACTGCCTGGGGGACATCGTCGGCTACGCGGCCAATCCGAAGGAGTGCCTCGATCTGGTCATTGACAGGACCCGGAACTGTGTTCTGGGCAATCACGACTACGCGGTCCTCTATGAGCCGACCAATTTCAACTATGGGGCCGAACAGGCCAGCTACTGGACGCGAGACGTCCTGGAACAGGAGCCCGATGCCGAGAAGCGGCGCCGCCGCTGGGAGTACATCGGCGCCCAGCAGATGCGGTGGACCCTTCGCACGGAGTTGGACGGGGCCAAGGTGTGCCTGGACTTCGTGCACGCCTCGCCGCGACGGCCGATCAACGAATACCTGTTTCCGGACGACGTCTACACGAATCTGAGCAAGCTCAACGCCCTTTTCGACCGCACCGAGCACATCTGCTTTGTGGGGCACACGCATCTGCCCGGCGTCTTTCTCGAAGACCCCGACTTTTACACCCCCGATGAACTCGGCAACGTGTACCCCATCATCCCGGATGAGCGCGCGATCATCAACGTCGGCTCCGTCGGTCAGCCGCGGGACCGCGATCCGCGCGCCAGCTACGTGTACGTCGAAGGCAACGAGGTGCACTTCGTCCGGCTGGACTACGATTTCACCGCGGCCGCCAAGAAGATCTACGCCATCCCCGAACTGGACGATTTCGAAGGCGACCGCCTCGCCGATGGACGCTGAGACCCCGAACCGAGCGTGGCCATGAATGTGAGAGCGAGTATGAAGCGCAAAACCATCCTGGGCGTGGGTCTGGGCGTCTATCTGGGGCTGTGCCTGTTCCTGGTGGTTTCCGCCGGCCTATTGGGCCGACGTGAAACGTCGGGGTCCCGGTTCGCCGTGCCGCTGGCCGCCGTCGCCACACCGGAGTCGGCGGTTCCGCAGGATCAGACCGAAGCGCCCGAAGGGCAGGCCCCCGCGAAGGAGCCGGATACGTCCGCCGCGCCCGGCGGGAGTGATGCCCCGGCGACCGCTCCGGAAGACGATGTGCCGGCAGGCCCGGCGGTATCGACGCAGTTTGATCTGTCACGGCTCAGGGCGTCGCACGCCCCTGAACGGACGGTGGTTCTGGGGTCGGTCGACCCGGCCGACGGGTACAAGTTTCAGGTGCAACTGACCGGCACCGGGGCGGCCCTGGCCAGGGCCACCCTCAGTGAGTTCGACGATCGCAACCGCGAGAATCCGCAGCCGCTTGTGCTGTTGACCGAGCCCGCTGATTCGGACGTTCGCACGCTGTCCGTCGACACGTTTGAGCTGCTGGGTCGCCAGGAGTTTCCCCTGGGCGTCCTTCGCTGGCACGCCGGCCCCAAACAGGTCGATGACGACGGCACGCAGAGCGTGGCGTTCACGGCGGTTCTCCGCGACAATGCGGGGCGCGAGGCCTTTCGCTTCACGAAGACCTACCGCGTTCGCAGGGACAGCTACGACGTGGAATGGGACCTGGCCATCGAGAACCTTTGCAACGTGCAGCTCAAGACCTTCCTGACCGTCCAGGGCCCGGCCGGTCTCGCTCAGGAAGGGGCCGGCCGAGATATGCGGGACGTGGTGGCCGCCTATCGTCTGTCGAATGGCCGGATCGAGTCGGCGCGGAAGGACCAGGCGGCGCTGCGCAAGGCGGCTGGCCGCGGTCGAATCGACAACATGCGTCTGGGCGTACGCAACGCGGAGGCCCGCTTTGTCTGGGCGGCCGTGACCAACAAGTATTTCGCGGCGATCCTTCGACCGGTCCCACGGGGGGATGACGAATGGCCGGACTACATCGAACTCGATCCGGCCCGGTACATCGACTCCGGGCTGGCGGGTAGCGATGCGGATGAACGCGGGATCGTCACCTTCACCGTGCATACCAAGCCCATCGTGCTGGGCCCGGCCGGGACCGACGGCGCGATCCAGCGGTTCAGCTTCCAGCTTTACCTCGGGCCGAAGGACAAGGACATCTTCGACGAGCACGAGGTCTATGACACGCTGGGCTACCTCCACACGATCAATTTCATGAGCTGCTGTTGTCCGCAGTCCATCATCCGCCCGCTGGCCTTCGGCATCATGGCCCTGATGAAGGCCATCTATCAGCTCATGGGGCCGCTGGGCAACTATGGCGTCGTCATCATCATCCTCGTGCTGATCGTGCGGCTCCTTTTGCACCCCATCACGAAGAAAAGCCAGGTCACCATGATGACCCTGCAGAAGGTCAACAGCCATCCCCGGATGGAGGAGATCAAGAAGAAATACGCCGGCAACCCGCGCGAGATGCAGCGTCAGATGCTCCAGGTCTACAGGGATTTGGGGCTCAGCCCCTTGGCGCCCGCCACCGGCATGTTGCCCATGTTCATCCAGATGCCGATCTGGATCGCTCTGTGGAGCGCGGTGTACACCAGCATCGACCTGCGCGGGGCGGGCTTTTTGCCCTTCTGGATCACGGACTTGTCCGCACCGGATGCGTTGTTCCGGTTCCCGGAGATTACCATCCCGCTGGTCGGCTGGACGCTGGACTCGTTCAACCTTCTGCCGATTCTGATGGGCGTGTTCATGTTTCTCCAGCAGAAGCTCATGAGCCAGTCCACCACCGCCGCGTCCACCAACCCTCAGATCGCGCAGCAACAGAAAATGATGATGATCATGATGCCCCTGATGTTCCCGCTGATGCTGTACAAGGGGCCGTCGGGGGTGAACCTTTACATCATGTCGAGCATGGGGGCCGGCGTTCTCGAGCAG
>DSDH01000003.1 GCA_011055475.1 Phycisphaerales bacterium
CACTGAACCAGCTCCCCGCCGCCCTGAAACGTCTGTAACGCCCTCCCGGTCAGTGGGACAGGCACTCCTCCAGTGCTGCCTGCAGGTCCGGTGTCTGGAAAGCAAACCCGGCCCGCTGCAGCCGCATCGGAACCACGCGGCAATCGGCGAGCAACACTTCATCGGCCATCCGGCCCAGCAAAAGACGCAAGGCCCACGCCGGCGCTGGTAGGATCGCCGGCCGTCGTAAGGCATGACCCAGAGCTTTCGTGAACTGCCGATTCGTGACGGGTTCCGGGGCCACCATGTTCATCGGCCCGCTCACCTCCTCCTGATCGAGTAGAAAACGCACGGCCCCTGCCACGTCCCGCAAAGTGATCCAACTGATCCCCTGGCGTCCGTTGCCCAGGTGCCCGCCCAGCCCCAGCCGAAAGATCGGCAGCATCCGCGCCAGCGCGCCGCCCTGGCCGCTGAGCACCATGCCGAACCGCAGATGCACAACCCGCGTCCCCGCCGAGGCCAGCGGCTCGCACGCCGCCTCCCAGGCCCGACAAAGGTCCGCCAGGAAACCCTGGCCGGCGGGCGAGTCCTCGTCCACCGTCCGCCCCTGCGTATCGCCGTAGAACCCGACCGCCGAGGCGCAGAGGAAGGTCCGTGGCGGAGAGGGTGAATCGGCCAGAAATCGGCACAGTCGCTGCGTAGGACCGACGCGACTGTCCCAAAGTGGCTGCCGAACGCCGGCCGACCATCGACGAGCCGCGATGCTCTCGCCGGCCAGATGGATTACCACATCGAGGGCACCGACGGCTGCCATGTCGACCCCGCCGGTCTGCGGGTCCCAGCGAGCGGCGTCGGCTTCGGGACCTCGGCCCGGACGCACCACCCGCACCACCCGACGGCCATCGGCCCGCAAGGTCTCGACCAGGGATGACCCGATCAGTCCGGACGCACCCGTAATCCCTATGACCAAACCAGGAACCTCCGTGTCACGCCGATAATGCGGCTGCCCGTTCAGCGTCGCCGTCGCGTCCTCAGCAGGACACCCCCCGCCGCCAGCAACATCAGCGTACCCGGCTCGGGTACGGCGGTCGCACCCGGCGCGGGCGTGACCAGCAGGCCCAGCGTGAGACCATCGGGGCTGAGGACGTCCGCCTCGATCCGCACGTCAAACCCAATCTCCCGGATGCTGTCACCCGGCTTGGCATGCCCCACCGCCATAGCGGCGATGGGAATGTCCTGTGTGATCGACCCGGGCCCACCCGTCAGATCGAGGTACGTCATCTCCCAGAAATGGGCCAGACCCGCCGCATCGCGCACAAAGGGCGAGGCATACAGCCCCACCTCCGACGCCGCCGGATGCAGCCCATCCACGGACACGACCGTAAACGTCAGCGCCAAGGTGTCAAACCCACTCAGGTCGAGGTCCCGCGCGGCGGTGTAAAACAACTGCGTATCCAACGGACTGTCACCGGGAAAGCGAATATCGAACCGCACGCCCCCACCCAGACCCGGGGCCTGATCCACGACCTGCGCCGTCAGCAGGTTCGAGCTGTACTGGTCCAGTTCCAGCAAGGTCTCGGCATTCAACGTGACCGTAAGGGCTCCCGCCGGCGCCAGGATGATCCCTGCCAGGAGAGCCGCAACGAACGCAATGGACCGCATGGTTTTCTCCCTTCCCGACAATGGCCGACGCCCGCCGACGCCGCGCCCCTCCCTACTCAACGGGTTGCATCCAGTATTCGGCCAGACGCCACACGTCCTCGACGTCCACCGTGCCGTTTCGCGTCACGTCGCCGTCGTTACACCAGCCCGGCCCCACGCAGCCGGACCGCATCCACGCCGCCGCCACGGCCGCCAAGTCTTCCAGATCGACGCGGCCGTCGCCGGTGGCGTCCCACGGCGTCAGGGTCCGCCGCCACACGGCCGTGCCGCGGCCGATGCCTCCGGCGCCCTCCAGGTCCAGGATGTCCGCCGCCTCCACCGCCAGCGTATACACGCCCGGCTCGGCGGTCAACAGCCCCAGACCGCTGATACGGTACTGCGTATCACTCAGGGCGCGGAGCGCCGGCGGCTGATACAGCAGATTTGGTCCGCCGTTTCGCGTCAGCGACAGATCCCGCCAGTCGAACGAGCTTGCCTGAATGGCCTTGGAGAAGGTCACCGTGGCCGAACCTACCGGCTCGCCCGTGACCGCCATCGACCGCACGATCAGGGGGTTGGCCGCCGCGCTGAACAGCAGATGGTACGACACATTCCCCGCCGAAGCGACGTGGTCGAACACGTGGACAAGCTTCTCCTCATAAGGCGCCTGACCCTGCTTGCGGATCACGCGATTCGTGGCCCAGGCGTTGTCGTCCATCCGGATCACCCGCCCATCCGACCGCATCGCGGCCACCAGCGTCATCTGGCCATCCGACGGATCAACGAACCGCAGGTAACAGTACCCCGCGGGCACCTGGGCCGTCACAATCACCTCCGGATACTCCGGCGTCGCGGCCGCGTCCACCACGGCGTCCAGCACGCTGACCACCGGTCGCGTCCCACCGTCGCTGATATAGAGCGTATCCGGCAAGGCATTGCCATCGGCGACATCATTCACGAGGAAGTCGTACACCCCGTCGTCCACGGGCCAGGGGCTGCGGACCGCATGGATCAACTCATGCACCTCCACACTGTCGATCAACGACAGACGCGGATCGCCCAGCCCGTCCAGATGCACGTAGGACGCACTGTAATCACTGAACTGCCCCTGCAACGATGCCGTCATCAGCCACCGCGCCACGGCCGTCTGGCCCGGCCCGATGTCGCCCAGATAGACCTCCAGCGACGGGGACACCTCCGCCGCGCCCACCTGCGAAGCGATCACCTGGAAGTCCACCAGCAACCCCTTCTCGTTCTCGATGATCTGCGGCTGACTGGAACTCATCGAGACGCGGTAGGCCGTGCCGTGGCCCCGGTTAATCATCCGCAGGCCCAGGCTGAACGGCTCAGCGGGCTCAACCTCCGGCGTGAACGGATCATCGCTGTACACGTCCTTCTGGTGGAAGTATTGCACGTGCAGCTTCGCATCGGGCCGCACGAGAATATCATCGGGGAACAGCGGCATGTCGATCCGCTGGCCGCCCGTACGATAGGTGAACTTGCCGCCCACGTAGTAGGTGCGCTGCTCGGTCGGAGCCGCATCGGACGTGGGCACGATCAGCCACGTCGCCCCCGCATCCTGTCCCGGATTGATCACCCCGCCGCCCTGCACGTCCCCGACGCCCGTCAGCTCCGGCGGGAGGATCACAAACAGATCGTTGGCGTCGTTGCCCGCGTCATCCGAGATGGCGATGTGCACGGCCAACTCTTCCATCGCCATGTCGCCGCCGTTATTGATCTCCAGCGTGGCCTCGAATGCCGTCCGCGTGATGACCGCCTCCTGGCGAATCTGTATCTTGACCTTGGCGCAGACGCCCTCGTCGCTCTCATCCACGATGTCCCGCGCCTCCTCGACGGCATCGAGAACCGCGTCGGATAGGCTGTCGTACCCC
>DSDH01000135.1 GCA_011055475.1 Phycisphaerales bacterium
GGCCATGGAGAGCGCAATCGACCCTACAGGGCGCGGACCTCAAAAGCGGCAATGACTCCCGCTACGACAGCGTCAAAACTCGTAGAGCAGACCTGCCAGAACAGACAGCCGGTGGTGGTCCTCAATGATGGGACTGTCGGTGATCTCACTGGCCAGCCATTCGTATTGCACAGCCCCATAGAGGGACCAGGGGCCCTCCAGATCATAGGAAAGGCTCACCCCCACATACGGATTGACCGTCTCCTTGGGGCGATAGCGAGGCCGACCCGCGCGGACTTCATCGGTTTCCACGCCGTAGTAATAGCGCACGAGGTTGTCGCTCTGCCATCGCAGGCCTACGGAGGGTGTGAGCGACAGGTCGCCCAGGGCGAAGCGCTTGCTGTAACCGAGGCGGAACTCACGTCCATCGTGCCGTCCAAGCAGATCGTTCACGAATGACGCGGTCAGGACCCCCCAATCGCCGGACCATGCCAGAGACGCCCCCCCCATCGACGGTCATGCGGCGGCGGTCCATGCCCGCCAAGGCCGAGCTTTCATCGTCGTCGTAGCCGTCGAATCGCCATCGTGCGATGGCCTTGAGATCGAGCGTCCCGGTGCCGAAGAGCCGGTATCCGGCCTCTGTGCCGCGGAAGGACCAGGTCGGGCTCTCATAGAAGACCATGCCGATGGGGAAAACGTCTTCGTCGTATCCCTTATAGGGCTTGCCCGAGAGGACAAAGCCCGGCCCTACTTTGAGGACGGGCCGGCGCGGGGCCTCCTCGGCCATAGCCGAAGACCCGAGCGACACTCCCACGATCACAACCATGCAGAGCACCTTCATGGCCGGCCTTTCCGTTCGCGTATCACTGAATTGGCATGACGCGCAGGCAGTGTACGGACGGATTCCCTCGTTCGCAAGGGGCCATGTATCCAGATCGCGCCGTGTTCGCCCGCACCGTCCGGACCGGCGCGGCCGAGGTGGCGTCGTCTTGGCCCGGCTAAGGCTGCCGCAACTCGATCGGCTGCACCCCGTCTTGACGCCGCACGGCGAGGATCTTGCCGGGCTGGCCTTGCACGCCCTTCCATCGTAAGGGTGTGGTGTCGTCGGTGGGGAGCAGAACCGTAACGTTGCCTTCGCGCAATCCGGTTTCCAGCACGTAGCCGCCCGGGATGTCGCGAAGGGACGTTTGCCGTGATAGCGGCTCGGCGCCGCGGCCCAAGCGGTACAGCGTGACGAACTCCAGGCGTTTGGCAGGCTGGGGGCTCTTGGCCGTCAGGTGCCATTCGCGCAGGGTGATCCGCGGTCGCGGGTTGGGGTCATACTGATCGGTCTGGGTGAACGTCAGACCGGCCGGTGTCAGGAAGTCCACCGCGCAGAAAACACTGTCATTTCGCACGATCACGTTGTGCTGATCCCGCACCTCCATCTTGTTGACGGCGTGCAGCCAGTACTCGAACGTGGATGCTTTCGGGGCCGCCAGACGGTCGTATACGATCATCAGGTCGGGTTTGATAAAGAGGATGGCGCGGGTAAAACAATCCAGCGGCTCTTCGTAGGCGCCACCGGCCTCACCGATCACCAGATCCATGGCGTCGGTGGTCACAAAGGCGATGATCCGCCCCTGCGCCCGGGCGGTGCGTCGGCCCTGGCCGCGGCCGTTGACGGTGATGTTATTGACGGACCGCGTGGACCACATCCAGTTGCGGTGATGGTCGCTGCCGTAGCTGTCGCGATAGCCGCTGCGAATGAGCATCCGCTGGCCGTAGGCCCACAGCAGAAAGGAGTTATTGGCCTCATAGCCGTGGCTTTGCGTGCCGAAGGGGCTGGATTTGAACGCGATCTGCACACTGTCCTTCGCGTCGAAGATCTGGGTGTTCAGATACGCCTGGCCTGTTCCGCGAAACAGGCGGCTGGCCGGCAGATCATCAGGCCTGCGGGCGGGCACCTTGGGCAAGGCGCCGCGGATGAAGCCAATGTAGCCGCCCGTCTCCTGGGATCCGCCATGCTGATCGACCCACCACTGCCAATGCCCGTTCTGGGCCTGCGCGGCGAAGATGCTCGTGATCCCGCGGAAGCTGCCTGAGGTCTTGCGGGCGCACAGGTCGCCAAATCCGCCGCCCACCTTGCCCGGCGGCATCAGGTACATGCCATAGTAACCCACCTGGGAATAGTAGGGCTTGTCGAAGGCGTCGATGCCCATCGCCTCGCGCATGACGTCGGCCCACCACGTGAAGCGGTCCTGGTAGCTGGCCCAGTAGCTGGAGCCCTCGTGCCAGCCGCCATCCTCATCGGACCAGACGGGATACGCGTTGTAAAAAACGTTCATGGCGAACCAGAGCCAGTCGTCGGCTTCGGGAATCTCCTCGTGGAAGGCGATCGCCACCTCGCCCAAGAAATGCCAGGCCCGGTTGGCGTGGCTGCCGTAGGGCCGCCACAGGTGCCGCGGGCAGAGATGATCGTACATCTCTCGGCCGCGAACGGTCATGACCCGGCGACACAGGGCCTTCTCCTCGTCACTGAGCAGATCGTAGACGAACGAGTAGGTGCGGGCGAAGTAGTAGTTGTAGGGCATGCCCGCTTCATCATTGTAGCGGTAGCCCGTGCTGCCCTTGGGGTCCCACTGGGCGCAGGCCATGAGGATACGGCGGGCCTCCTGGCCATAGCGATCCGGGCCGCCCAGCAGCCGCGTGAACGCCAGCGTCGCCGCGCCGTTCAGCGCGCGGATGGTATACGTGCGGTTGCCCCACCAGATCTCGCGCCACGGATCGGAGCCGCGTTCCATGCCCTCTGGGTACAGAGGTGGCTCGGTCGTGTCGGGCGGGTTTTTCAAAAGGCGCTCGCACTCACGCACGAGGCCGTCATACTTATCCTTCAATTCGCCGCGGGCCAGGTCGCGCAAATGTCCCAGATTCTCCGGCCGCAGAAACAATCGCGGATGGGTCTTGGGAATGCGGGCCAGCAGTTCCTCGCGGGGCGGCATCGGCATGGCCACGGCGTCGGCGGGGATGGTGAAGGTCCGCGCACGGCTCCACGAGGTGGGCTTACCATCCGCATCGAGACCTCGGTAACGCCAGCGATAGGTGCCGGCCGGAAACGTGCGGGGCGGGCAGTGCACGTTGAACGTCAACCCCGATACGGTGTACCGCCAGTTGCTTTCAGCCGTGGGACGGCAGTCGATCTCCCAGGTCAGACCACCCTGGGGCCGCCAGGAGAAGCTGGGCGGATTCGTGGCGACGGTTGTGCCCTCCTCAGGCCGGTAGCCCCATTCGCCCGGTTCGGCCGGACGCTCGTCCAGCGTCGCACCGGCACACCAGCTTGACATCATCAGAAAGACTGCCATGATCCGCGTCATCGAACGCATTTTTGCCGGCCTCCAAAGAGATTCAGAAAATGAGCCGTCGTCCCTATCGCGGGTATAGACGCGGGTCTGAGGGCCTCATGTTGCGAGGTTTCGGCCGTTATTCCATGTTGCCCGGCGCGTGACGGTGCCTCAGGGCCCGCGTCATGTA
>DSDH01000116.1 GCA_011055475.1 Phycisphaerales bacterium
AGACGCCCACCCGTCCAGTCAACCCAGATATTTCTCTTTCCTTTTTCCCTCACTCAGAAGGTGGGGAAAAGAAAGAGAAATATCGGCTCAACCGCGACGGAGTTTTATCGTACCACCTCCTTTATCCATGAGGTACCATTTTCACGTCTCACGCCTCGGCGTGCACCACCCTGCTTCAATCAGTCACGTCATACACTCACCCTCCCTTTGCTCCGGCCGCCGTCACCGACGGGAATTTCATCCCGCGCTCACCGTCGGACCTTGGGCAGGAAGTACACCCCGCCCATGTGCTCATAATCCTCCGACTTGAACGTCTCCACGTGGCCGTCCTTGTATCCAGCGCTGAGCTTCATCTCCGGCCACGCATCATACGATCCTTCCTGCATCCAAAACGTGAATCCTTCGTTCAACGTGCTGCCGACCATGGCATCGGCGAACGTGAGTCGCGACGCCCCTCTCCAGGGATGCGTTCCGATCCAGTAGGTCCCGCCGTGGTAGTTGTTGTTCTGCGGCTCGTCGTACATGAGAAAATCGCACGTCATGAGCGTGTCGCCCCCGTCGTCGGTGGGCCGAAAACGCGGCCGCGTGTCCTCGAACCTGCGCCAGTTCCACAGCAGGTAGGAGGAACAGTTGACGAACTTGACCTCGTCGTCCCGGGCCGCCTGCAGATAGGTGCTCTGCCAATCCGCGCTGTGCGCGGCCAACGGACAATCGAAATACTCCGGCGAGGCCATGTAATCACCCAGAACGTCGACCACCGAGCCGCCGTTCAATCCATCCGTCCTATAATGGTGCTTCAATCGCATGGGAATCGTCCAGTGCCCGCCTTCGGTGCCTTGGGTGGAGGGCGGAAGCCGGAAATCGTGGCCGGTCATGTACACGTTGACGGCCTCCAGGATGCCGCGCTGATTCGTCTTGCATTTGACAAAACGCATCTGCTGCTTTGCCATGCGAAGGCTCGGCACCAGGACACTGAGTAATAATCCGATGATTGCGATCACCACGAGCAACTCGATCAGGGTGAATGCCCTTTTCATGGGTCCGTCCTTCCTTAAATGCGTCGCCTGCCTGTCGGCCTGCTCGAAGCCCCTGTCGGTCGTCGGTCCATCGCGTACCGGCACCGTTTGTCCGGTGGCTTCCCTGCCCCCGATCGTCCGGACCGCGCCTGATCCCCGATTTATCGAGGTCGCGGTCCCAGTGTGCCCTCGCCCACCAGGGCCAGATCCATCAGCACCCGCTCCGGGCTGTCCCACGGCCGGCGCCCGGCGCACATCTGGCCCAGGGTCTGTGCCGCACGCACGCCCAGTTCAAACTCATCCACGGTCACCGAGGCGAGCCGCTTGAAAAAGACGGTGTGACGATGCGCATCGCCGAAACCGATGATGGACAACTCGTCCGGCACACGGATGCCGATCTGGTAAGCGATCCAGAAGACGCGCTCGGCCTCGTTGTCATCGCTGCAGAACACCGCCGTCGGCCGATCCGGCCGTCGCAGAATCTCCAGGAGCATCCGGTCCTTGGCGTCGTCCGCGCCGATCTCGCTCGGGCCGTGGACGACCCGCTCCCTGGGCAAACGCAGGCCGCGGGATTCCATCACGGCCCGCAGGCCCCGCTCGTACGCCTCGGTCACTTCGTATCGGTAGATCCCGAAGAACAGGACGTCGCGATGACCCCGTTCGACCAGGGCCCGCGCCGCGATCTGTCCGACCTGTTCGAAGTCCCACGTGATCACCGGCGCCGTGACGCCCGGCACGCCCCGGTGGCAGAACACCACGGGGATGTGGTTGGCCCGCAACTGTCGAATCTGGTGCACCGGCGTGGTCTGGGTCGTCGGCGGGACGATCGCCACGCCGGCCATTCGCTTGTCGATGATCTGCAGGATGATGTTGCCCTGCTTGTGGATGTCGTAATCCGTGTTGCAGATCAGGGTTTGGTGGTTCTCCGAACCGGCGTGCGCATCGAATCCCTTGGCCAGCGAGGGAAACAAGCTTCGGCGGATCTCCGGAATGATTAGGCTGTAGGCCTCCAGCGTTCCCGATTTTGCCGCGACCGCCGGATCGACCGCCGAGACAAAGGTCCCGCTGCCCCGGATGCGGTGGATCAGTCCCTCTCTTTCCAACTCGGCCAATGCCTGGCGGACGGTGTTGCGGGCCATGCCCGTCGCCTGTGACAGTTGGTTCTCCGAGGGCAGGGCGTCGCCGGCGCGATACCGCCCCGACCGCAAGGCCTCGACAAAATAACGCTTGACCACGCGCCACTTCGGACCCGCCGAGGATCGGTCCTTATCCACTTGGCTTTGGAGGTCACTGAACGGCACGTCTTTGGCCTTACTTTTCGGACTTTCAGAGGCGATATCGGTCAGCATTTGTCCATACAACTAAGCCTAATTATGCGGCCGAAAAGGGGGTTTGCAAGGGTTTTCTCGGAAGAATTGTGTAATAGTTGTATTATAGTTGTATACTCTTACCTTCTTCCTGGCGATGACGCTGTGGGACTGTCGGGATACACCGTAAGGCCAAATTCCCGGGCGCGGCTACCTGCCCAAGGCGTCGCGTGCGCTCGCACCGGTCCGAATAAGATGTTGCCCGCGACACTGACAGAGACGGGGCATTCTTGGTAGAATTGACGTGGCTGTCATCGTGGATCAGGCGCGGCTCGTGACGGGCTCGATAGGCCGCCGGGCGGACCTCCGGATGAGAGGGCAGAAACAGCAGTCCCAAAACACAGTCTGACCATGGGAGGACTACCATGTATTCCAGAATCCTTGCCCCAGTCTTGATGGTCATAGCTGCCGGGTCGGGGGTCGTGGGCGACTCTGGCGGGACCTTCCGGTCGGGTCAGTGGGGGTGGCGTCCGTTTGACGGCCAGAGCCCCCGCCTTGGCGCGACCGTTGTTGTGGGCCTACAGGCTCCCGTATTCGCAGGGCCTGGCGGAGATTCGCCGGAAGGACAAACAGTCACGGGGGAATGGCGCCTCCGCGGCGAGACCGATGGCCGCGAAAATGAAGCCATCCTGTGGTTGTCCCAAGAGGAAAACGGCCGTCTGACCGGCAGGTGGATCGGCCGGTCGCGGGCCGATGACCTGAGCGATCTGAAGTACGAGGACGGGCGGTTGACCTTCAGGCGGATGGTCCAATCGGCGAATCGTTCGACTCCCGTACGCTTCTCCGGGCGGATCGTGCGAGACAGGCTGTACGGGGTCGTGTCCAGCGAGGAGGGAACCAGGCGATTCCAGGGCGGGCGCATCGCGGCTGTGCCGGCGGTGGCCGGGCGGTGGGAGATGAAGGTCACGATGGGCCCGAAGGAATACGCCGGTGTCCTGGTGTTCTCCCGACAGGAGGGGGCATTGGTGGGCGACTGGGTGAGTTCGTGGGGAACGCATAAGATCACGGATGTGACGTTCGAGGACCCCCGCCTCTCGTTTGCCTGGTCGTGCAGTGTCGGGCAGCAGCGATGGGAATCGGTTTTTACCGGTGAGGTCGATGG
>DSDH01000114.1 GCA_011055475.1 Phycisphaerales bacterium
AGCATCTACGGCGGCAACCTGCCCACGACGCCGTACACCACGCGGGCGGACGGCCGCGGACCGACGTGGTCCAACAGCCTGTTCGAGGACAACGCCGAGTTCGGTCTGGGCATGCGTCTGGCCGTGGACAAGTTCAAGGCGATGGCCCTGGAGCTGCTCGACAAGACGGTCGAGGCCGGCTGCGTGGACAAGGCTCTGGCCGAGTCCCTCAAGGCGGGCATGGAGACACAGACCGACCAGGCCGGAATCGAGGCCCAGCGCGAGCGGGTCGATCAGCTCAAGCAGGCCTGCACCCAGAGCGACTGCGACCTGTGCCGCCGCCTGCTTCACGTGGCGGACTACTTGGTTGTCAAGAGCGTCTGGGCGGTCGGCGGCGACGGCTGGGCCTATGACATCGGCTACGGCGGGCTCGACCACGTGCTGGCCAGCGGCGCCAACATCAATATCCTCGTGCTGGACACCGAGGTCTATTCAAACACCGGCGGCCAGATGTCCAAGTCCACGCCCCGGGCGGCGGTGGCGCAGTTCGCCGCCGCCGGCAAGCCCATGCCCAAGAAGGACTTGGGCCTAATGGCCATGACCTACGGCAACATCTACGTGGCGCGAATCGCCTTGGGCGCCAACCCCAATCAGGCGGTCAAGGCGTTCGTCGAGGCCGAGACCTACGACGGCCCGTCGCTGATCATCGCCTACACCCACTGTATCGCCCATGGGATCAACATGTCGCTGGGGCTCGAAGAGCAGAAGAAGGCCGTAGCCTGCGGGCATTGGCCGTTGTATCGGTTTGATCCGCGGCGGTACGAAAAGGGTGAGAACCCGCTGCAACTGGATTCCAAGGAGCCGACGCTGTCGTTCGAGGAGTACGCCTACGGCGAGAACCGATTCCGACGGCTCAAGCAGCGCCATCCCGAGCTGGCGGCACGGCTTGTGGAGCTGGCCAGCAAGGATGCGGCCTCGCGGTACGCGTTGTATCAGAAGCTGGCCGCACTATAGCGGTCCAGGAAAATCAGAGGCGGTCTCGCGGCGGTCGGGCCGTCGGCTCGGCCGCCACGCGGGCCGTCGTCAGTCGGTATCGTGTGGACAACTCGTTGCAGGGATAGGGTGGAACCATGAAGGCGTCAAGGCGGATGGGGATGGGTGTGTTGGCGATGATTGTCGGGGCGATGTGCGGCTGCCAACAGGCTTCACAACCAGCGGAGCGTTCCGAAGCCACTGACAGCGGGCTGATCATCGAATGCGAGGAACCGGAGTTGGTCGCGGAGGCCGTGCTTCGCGTGTATCGGGCCGATGGCTCGCGTTACCTGACTGAGCAGCAACACCGAATCTGCGTGGGCGCATCCCACCTGGTAATCACCGGCGACGAGCCGGGCGGCCCGTGCGCCTGGTGGCTTCACAATGGGCAATTCGCCGCCGTGCGTACAGCCCCTGGCGCCGAGTCGCTGTGCACCGCCGCCACGGCCCAGGCGATCCTGAGCCTCATGGCCGTGTCCGGTGGGTTCGTGGCGACACCCACAGGGACCGGCGACGCCCTGGAGAGAATCGATGGGCAATCGTATGAAGCGATCGATGCGGCCCTTGTCCCCGCGCTGGCGGTGCCCGAAGGTTTTACCGTGACGCTCCTCAGGCCCGTGGCGCAGGCCCGCGTGGACCGGGTGCGGGTCGTGGATGCCCGAAAGCGGTCGATTCTGGCCCACGCCTTCAATTTCGAACGAGTGGCCCAGATGGATCGGATTCTGCCCACACGCATCGAGATCCGGCTCTCCGGGCCCGACCCCGTCCGGCTCGATCTGGAATACGTGGACTTTTCCCCGATGGGCCGGCGGACCCGCTGACCGCCACGATCAGGCGCAACACGCCCAAAAAAGCATACTTGCACGCCTGTTGGCCGGTGAATACACTATGGAGTTTTCCGCCGGCTTGCGATGCGCGGGCCGGGGACAAGACGACTGATCGGGCCAACGTAGCTCAACGGTAGAGCACTGGTTTTGTAAACCAGCGGTTGAGGGTTCAAATCCCTCCGTTGGCTCTTGGGCATTGGCGATTCGGCGCAAATCTCTTGGGAATCGGGTTCATGGACTATGGAAAAGGCGATTGAAAAAGCCGCCGCCCTGGTCGAGGCGATGGAGTACATCCGTCGCTTCCGGGGGCGGATCGTGGTCGTCAAGCTCGGCGGGAGCATCCTCGACGATGAGTCGCTCCGCCGCAAGCTGCTGACGGACGTCGTCTTCATGGCCACGGTCGGGATGCAGCCGATCCTTGTGCACGGTGGCGGCAAAGCGATCACGCGGGCCATGGCCGAGGCCGGCCTCGAACCCGTCTGGGTCCAGGGCCGCCGCTACACCGACGAGCGCACGCTGAACATCGCCGAGCACACACTGGTCAAGAAGATCAACGTGCCGATCTGCCAGACGCTACAGGAACTGGGCTGTCCGGCGATGGGGCTGCATTCGCTGGGCAGTTGCGTACTGCTGGCCGAACCGATCCGCCGGACCGACGACCAGGGCCGACGCATCGACCTGGGTCTGGTGGGCGAGGCCACCGAGGTCAATGGCTCGCTCTTGCAGGCCCTGTGCCGCGCCGGGGTGGTCCCGGTCATCGCCACGGTGGCCTGCACGAAAACGGGTGGCAAGCTGAACGTCAACGCCGACGGCGCCGCCGGGAAAATCGCCGCGGCCGTCCAGGCCGAGAAACTCGTCGTCCTCAGTGATACGCACGGCATCCGGACGGATCGGGACGACCCGGACAGTTGGGTCAGTAGTCTAAATGAACCCCAGATCGAACAGATGATCGCCGAGGGCGTCGTCACCGAGGGGATGCGGCCGAAGGTCGAGGCCTGTCTGGTCGCCCTGGAAGGCGGCGTGCAGAAGGCCCACATCATCGACGGCCGCATCGCACATTCGCTGCTGTTGGAAATCTACACCGACAAGGGCATCGGCACGCAGATCATACGCTGAGTCTATGCCCCCCTCTGGGCCACGGGATGGGGCCGGGGTGTTTTTTGAACGGATATGGGCCGGTTCGCCGGCCCGAAAGGAACACCGGATGAACACAAACGAAGTCATTGATCTGTTCGACAAGTACGTCATCGGCAACTACGGTCGTCTGCCGCGCGTGATCGCCAAGGGGCAGGGCAACCGGCTGTGGGACGCCGACGGCAACGAAATCCTGGACATGTTCCCCGGCTGGGCGGTCAGCGGGATCGGACATTGCCATCCCAAAGTGGTCGAGGCCATCCGTCGACAGGCCGGTGAGTTGCTGCACATGGACAACACGTTTTACACCGAGGCCCAGGGCCGGTTGGCCCGGATGCTCTCGGAGCGGGGGTTCGGCGGCAAGTGCTTCTTCTGCAACAGCGGCGCCGAGGCCAATGAGGCGGCCCTGAAGCTGGCCCGCAAGCATACCGCGCCGGAGAAGTACCGGTTCATCACCGCCGAGCGCAGCTTCCACGGGCGGACGTTCGCGACGGTCACGGTGACGGCGCAATC
>DSDH01000327.1 GCA_011055475.1 Phycisphaerales bacterium
CCCGGGGCGGTGGTACTGGGGCACCTTCAACGATTCGCCATCCTTCAGGGCCGAGGCATGGGCGACGATGCCCGGCACGGTCAGGGCCAGGGCCTCGTAGATGTCGATCGCGGGCCGCCGGTCCTGCAGGATCGCCGTGATGAACTCATCGGCCAGCCGTCCGTGCGAGCCGCCGTGCCCACCGGGGGCGACGCCGGGCGGCAGGGGCGGCTGAGCGGTGTCCGGCAGCTCCTTGAGCGTGCCGTGGTACTCGGTGCCGTCCATCCAGCCCTTCTGGCCGAACACGCGGCCCCGCTCGGCGACCAACCCGTGAACGCCCTTGCACATGAGCATCCGCGAACGCCTGCCATCGCTGGTCTCGAACAGGGCGACCTCGTCGGAGAAGGGGTTGTCGTACGCGTTGGCGCCGGGCCCGAAGGCGTCGAAGCCGGCGTTGCTGCCGATGCAGGAAACCCGCGTGAACCGCCCGCCCGACACGCCGACGTGGTACGCGGTCGAATGCGTGGGGTACCACAAGGGCGGCATGCCGACGCGCCAGCCCTTGAATGAAGGGATGGGCGTGGGGCTGTAGTGGTAATACTCGCCCTCGGAGTAGATTAACTGCCCGAAGCCGTCGGCTTGGTAGATCTGCCGCATCGCGCAGCAGTCCGGCCGATACCAGCTCGTCTCGGCCATCATGTACGTGTGGCCGGTCCGCCGCACGGTCTCCAGGAGCTGTTCGGCCTGCTCGATGGAACCCCACACCGCCGGGACGGCGCAGAAGACGTGCTTATCGTGCTTGAGCACCTCGATGCAGTGCTGGGCGTGGTGCGGGGCGTCGGTGGCCACGAAAACCGCCTCAATGGAGCGGTCCTTGACGAGGACCTCCAACGACTCGTAGGACGTGTCGCAGCGGCAGGCCTTCATCAGGCCCTCGCGGCGCTCGGGGATCAGGTCGCTGACGGCGACGACCTGGACGTTCGGATGGTGTTGGAAGCTGAAATCCGCGCCGAACCGGCATACGCCGTAACCGACGATGCCCATGCGGATCTTTCGGTCCGAGACGGGCTGCCAGGGCTTTTGCGGCGCGGCGGTCGCGATCGCGCCGCCGGCCCAGACCGCCGCCGCGCTGGCCAAAAAATCACGCCGAGGTATTGCAGGGCTGGACATGATGCATCTCCTTCCATTGGGCTACTGTGTTCGTGGAATCCGCCGATCCCATTGGTTTGCCCATTCTAACCGGCTGCGGGTCCCCGCGGCAACCCGACACTTCGGCTGATACATCATGCCCGATCCGAGCTTGACAAGGGCGGCGTGCGGATCGACAATCCGGCCGAACGTTCATCCACGGGAATCAAGCCATGATGCGACACCGCCGGCCGGCCCGAATCACCATGCTGTCGCCCTTGGCGGTGGGCACGATCGTGTTCGTCGCGGGTGCGGTCGTGTTGGGCCTTGTGCTGCCGCCCGGTGAAGGCAGCGCGCCCGTTGCGGCCCGATGGACGAGTCTGCTGCCGCCCTTGCTGGCGATCGCCCTGGCCATCATCACGCGGCACGTGTTCTTCAGCCTGGTGCTGGCCGTCGCGGTCGGCTCGCTGCTGCATTACACGGCCCCCGCGATCGCATCGCCCCACGCATGGGTGGACGGCCTGGCCGCCTTCGGCGGGCGGCTGGTGGATACGGCCCTGGACCTCGGCAATCTCAAGGTGCTCGCCTTCTTGCCGCTGGTGTTCACGCTGGTGGAGCTGATGATGGCCCTGGGCGGCTTTGCGGGCATCATGCACGCCGTCCTGCGCTGGATCCGCACCCGCAAGGCCGTGCAGGCCGCCACGGGCGCCCTGGGCCTGGTGTGCTTCATCGACGACTACGCCAACGCCGTCATCGTCGGCTCGATGATGCAGCCGATCACCGACCGCTACCGCGTCAGCCGCGAGAAGCTCGCCTTCCTGGTCGACGCCACCAGCGCCCCGGTTGCCGGTCTGGCCGTCGTAAGCACCTGGATCGCGTACGAGGTGGGCCTGTTCAACGATGTCGCCGACAAGCTGCAACTGGACACGACCGGTTATGCGATGTTCTTCGACGCCCTGCCCTTCCGCTTCTACTGCTGGCTGATGATCGCCTTCGTCTTCGCCCACGTCGTGTTGGGCCGCGACTTCGGGCCTATGAGAACCGCCGAGCGACGCGCGGCCGCGGCGGACGAGCCCCCGGAGACCGCCGAGGAGCCCGATGTCGCCCCGGCTGCGAATGACGACGTGCCCGGGCCACGGGCCCGCAACGCGCTGATCCCGCTGGGCGGGTTCCTGGCGTTTCACTTCACGGGCCTGTGGGTCGATGGCGGCGGGCCCGCCAAGCTCACCGGTGCCGTTGACCTGGCCACGTGGGATTATTGGCGAACCGTCATTGCCGCCGCCGCGCACTCGACGGAGATGCTGGCCTTGTCCGCCCTGTTCGGCATCGGCCTGGCCCTGGCCTTGGGCGTCGCGGGCGGCTATCGCCTGCGAGCGCTCGTGCCGGGGTGCATTCTTCGCGGCCTGCGGCGGGCGATGCTGCCGGCGGGCGTGCTCATCCTGGCCTGGTCGCTCAAGCAGACCTGCGATGCGCTGCAGACGGGGCCGTACCTGGCGGCGGTTCTGGAGGATCGCATCCCGCCGGTCCTGTTCGGACCGCTGCTGTTTGTCGTCGCCTCGATAACCAGCTTCGCCACGGGCACCAGCTACGGCACGATGGGGATACTCATCCCGATCGCGATCCCCATCGCGTTCACGCTGGATGGGAATCACTATGGCCCAACGACCACGCTGTGTCTGGCGGCCGTACTGGATGGGGCGATCTTCGGCGACCACTGCTCGCCCATCTCCGATACGACGATCCTCAGCGCCACGGCCAGCCGGTGCGACCTCGTGGCCCACGTGCGGACCCAGTTGCCCTACAGCCTGCTGGTCGCCTTGGTCGCCCTCGTGCTGGCCTACGTCCCCGCGGCCCTGGGCCTGCCGCCGGCCCTCGGCATCGGCCTGGGCGTCGCGGCCATGGTCGCGGTCCTGCTGGTCCTGCGGCCTGCGGCGTCTTGAGCCACGGCGGCGCGCCGGGGTCGGTGGTCGCCCCCCATCCTTGGGATGGCACGTATGGAACGAATAGCGCGTGGGAGGGCAGCGTTCCTTATCAGGGTTCGGTCGAGAAGATGGCGAGGGGCGGGCTCAAAAAGCCAGGTAAGGCCGCGCTTTTTGGGGAAGGCCGGGTGGCATGCCACCCGACGGATTCACAGGCCGCCACCATCGTCATCCCGACCGGAGGGCCGAAGGCCCGGAGTGGAGGGATCCGTTCAGACAGTTCTTCCCCAAGGCACCCGACGCGGAGCCGCAACATGCTCACCCATGGGGGTGACGTTGGTCTCTCCGCCAGGCGCTCAACGCCGTGCCGCAACAACATCAGCGGTGTCGCTGCGCTTCGCACCGCGTCGCTCGGAATGACGATGACGGTGTCGCCCCTTCGGGGGTGCGGTACGGGCC
>DSDH01000324.1 GCA_011055475.1 Phycisphaerales bacterium
CGGGCCTTTTGCTGACTGGACGTACCCCTCACGGCTCGTGTCTGTCGAGCCGATGGCATCCAACATCTGACGTTAGGTATGCGATTTTTGCGAGGGACAAATTCGATGTTGAGGGTCCCACCACAAGACCCGGAATACATGCCCGTGTCTTATGCCCCAGATGCGCTTACGCCCATCGAACCTGAACCGCCACAATAGGTCGTGGTCACCAAGCTTAAGCTCTTCAAGTCGTTGCTGAGCTTTGCTGATCAGGTCCGACACCTTGACTGCGTGATCCCGCCTCCTATTCTGTATAATCTGCTTCCAGGTTCTGCTGGAGTAATCTCTCAGATGAAGCGCGACCTTGCGGAAACTCTCCTCTGAATCAGAGTCGTCTCGAAGTCGTCAAAAAGCCTAAAACACCATTCCACCGTGCGGTTAGTCACGGGCGTTTCGGCGATAACAGGCTGCTTCTTCTCAGAAGGCCGGTGCCGCTTGTCTTTGCGCGGCCTCTTTGACATAACCGCAGCCCTATTTCAGACTACTGTAATACTCCATCATAGCCGCAGGAGTTATCTCCTTCCTCCCGCGTTCTCCTGGAGGCAAGCCTTTCCTGGCCTCTTTCCAGGGGCGCTCCATGTGGGTCAGATCACTCAACCACTGCGAACTCTTGTCGCCATAAAAATGCAAGACCGCATCTACAGTATCCTTCTGATCTTTATCAAGGACACTGGCCCGGCCGCCATCGATTCGCGAGACTTCGTACCTGCCCCGGTGGGCCCTATAAAGCCGTGGGACTACTGGCCCGCTTGCCCAAGCCTCGATCTTGTCACGAAAAAGTGGTCTTTCATCCCACACCAAAGACCATGCTTGGGCATAATACACGAGCTTTTGGAGCTTCATGGTTGTCATGTGGCCCTTTTTGGCCAGAATATACGCCGCTACATCAAGTGACGTACACATGATAAGGCCCTCCGAAAAACCCTAAACCGGTCTGTGCCCGGCTAAACCCCTCACCGTTGGCCTTCCCTCTTTACGCTTGCGGTCACATCTTCCACAGCCCGCTGTTGGCAGAATCGGCCCATCCATGACCAGATAAGCGTTCTTCGGGCGCCCTCACCTTTCTTTTTAGCTGGTACGAACTAATCCGCCCGTAACATGCCACTTATCGACCGCTGCACACGTGGTGAACGAGCACATGCTCCTGCCAAAACCATCGGGGACCCATAAGCATCCCCGTCATACTACAGTATATTCTACCTGTTTGTTCGACACAAGCAAGGGGTGAGGATCATAAAAAAACTCTCTTGCCCTCATGACAGTCCTTCCATCAGCAGTATGTGTCTTGTGCTTACTTTTTATCTGTAATAACTCCAAGTACTGTCAGGCACCTCTGGCATCACGATGGCTCGATGTCGTTGCCCTGTGCCCACGCGACGAGCACGCGGGCCTTGCGTCGGCCGGGCGTGTCCTTGATCGTGCGACCCGCGTCGTGCAGCGCGCGGTCCACGATTCGCTTTTCCTCGCTGGTCAGAAACAGCACCAACGAATGCAGATACGGCTCAGCCGACGGCTCGCGCCGCACGGCCGCTTGCGGCCGGGTCAGGTTGAGCAAACGTTCAATCGCCGCCCGCGTGTCCGGCAGCATCGCCGACAGACGATCCACGTTGAACCGCCGGGCCAGCGCCGCGATCAGCTCGGTCTTGGCGGTCAGGGCATCCCGGCCGGCCAGCCGGTTCAACGTCGCCAGCAGCACCAGCGCCTCACCATCATCCACGTCCCACACGATGCACGCCGCCCGTGCGTGTCCGATGTGGCGCAAGACCTTGAGCCGATGGCGGCCATTGAGAACTTGGTAGGAGCCCACCCGCGAGGGATGGGGCCGCACGACCAACGGCTCATACCGACCGGTGCGTCGGATGTGATCTTCCAGCCGCTTTTGCAGCCGACGCGACATGCGGTTCGCACCGGCCGGATGCTCCAAGAGCCGATCCAGGTCGATCCACTCGATCGTGGTTGAAACCGGTCCAGCCGTCGGCGCCGGCGGTTCGTCCGCCTCTGGCGAGCGTCCATCCCTCGTCCGCCCTGCCTCGCGAAGATCTTCTTTCGTCATCGCTTTGTCCCTCCTCCCATCCGGGCCGTGTCCACACGTAGTAGATCGGCCGCTGGCTCAATCGGCTCAGTACGTAGGCGGTCCGATCGGGCCCGGCGGACATGTGCCGCCGCTTCCCGTACGCGGCGCAGAACCGCTTCATCTGCTCATCCAGAAACGCCCGCTGGCGCATGTCCAACCGCCCGATCCGCCGATGGACCGCCGTCGGATCGACCCACCAGCGGGACCCCAGGCCCACCGCATCGAGCGCCGCGGCCATCTGTGTCACGTGCCGCGTGGGCGGAGCGCAAAAGGCCCGCATGCCCGCCCGCTCGAAGAACGGATGCACGTGCCCCATCGTCGCCAGGGCCTCGATGATCGGCACGCCGAGCTGCGTCCGCGTCTCGCGGACGAGCCACGACGCCAGCCCCAGCCCTCGGTAACGCGGGTCGACGACGACGCGGCGGATCGTCCGCACGTGCGCGTTGAGCCATTGCAGCCGCAGCGACCGCCCCAGCCCATCCAACGCCGGCCCCAGCGCCGCCCGGCGCAAGGCCATGTTCACCACAGGCATCGCATACACAATCACACCCACGGGCTCTTCGCGGTCGAGCCGCAGCGGATGATCGTCCCACACGGCCCAGACCCCTGCGGCCGCACACACGCGGTCCGCCCGATAGTGATGCCGCGCCAGGCGCTCATACGCCGACAGGTCCGCCCGGCCGATTCGCAGCCGCCGGGTCACGCTGCACGGTATGATCCCTCGTCTCGCCATGCTATCCATGACGGTAGATCACCTCGTTGGACCCGTCCAATCGGCAAATGACAAGCACATCAGGCTGCAAGTCGGCGAGCACATCGTCGTGGCTGGAGGCAAGGAGGAACGTGCGGCCGCTTCTGTCGGCCAGCCGCCGCACCTGCCAGGCCACGACCGCCGCCGTCAGGCGATCCAGCGTGCTGGCGAACTCGTCGGCGAAGACCCACCGCCGGCCACTCACGAAGGCCCGCGCCAGGCGGTATCGGTACTGCTGGCCCTCGCTGAGCTGCCTGGGCTTCCGGACCGCCGACAACGCATCCCCCAAGCCGGCCTGGCTCAGGGTACGCAGGGCCGCCGGCACATCGCCCTCGATGCAGTCGATCACGGACCGATCCCGCTCGATAGGGATGTCCGACAGCCACAGCCGATCCTCGGCGTCGGCCACATCGTAAAGACCCCGCAGCAGAACGCTCTTGCCCGATCCGCTGGGGCCCGTGAGAAAGACGACCTGCCCCGGCTTCAGGTCGAGCGTCACACGAAAACGCCCGAGGTGGGACCTGAGCCGGCCACGCTCCAACCCAAACAGCCGCATCACCGCCCCCACGCGCGGCGTAACGCGGAGCCGCCCCGAAAACCCTCGATCCACCGACAGAACG
>DSDH01000541.1 GCA_011055475.1 Phycisphaerales bacterium
CGGATAGTCGTCGGCCTGAAACAGGGCCAGGGCCGCTCCTTCGCGTTCGACCTGCCAAACATGGCCGCCATACGTGTGCTGGGTGCGCTGCTCGCCGGCGGCCACTGTGCCGTAACTGTGCTTCCGGCCCGCCGTGTCCAGCCAGTACAATTCGACGTCGCTGCCCGTGCGGTTCACGAACGTGATGGAGCTCTCCGGCCCGGTTCCGGTACTCCTCCGGGGGACATCCTGGGCGGGGGCCGTCTTCCGCTTCGCCATCTCGTCCGGCTCCAGCGGCTGCAACGTGTACGTTTCGAGATTGCACCGCCACGCGTCTTCGCCGATGCGAAAGACAAGCGTGTGGTCCGCAAGATTGAACTCCAGATCCTCGATCGGCAGACGATCCGCCCGAACATCCGCCACGCCGGCGGCCTCCAGGGCATCGGCCAGTCGCGCATGATCGAAAGCGCTCTTGCGCGCCCCCTTCACCGCGTCCACCAGGATAAACTCGCACCTCGATCCAGGCAGATCGTTACGGTACCAGAAGTGCGTATCTTCCGCGAACCAGTGCGGGTCAATTCTGGCTTTGTACACGCAGGCGTCCGCCCGCGGTGAACGGCGAGGCTGCGGAGCGACGGCCCCCTCGGCGACACGTGGATCGCCGGCCATTCGCATGCTTAATCCGCCACAAGACTCGCCGCTGCGCGTTTCCACGGCATGGGTACACTGCACAAGGGCACCCGTCACCGTCGCCAGCAGGACCATTGTCCCGTACGCTATCCTTCGCATGATGTCTCCTCAAGCCGGGGTTAACGGCGGCGTTGGTCCAGCCGCCAGTCCACCTTGCCGTGATACCCCATGGTCTCGTCCACCAGCGCGAAGAGGGCCGCGTCATAGGCCCGCAGTGCCTCGCGGGTGCTGATGGGTCGGGCGGCGTCGTGGGGCGGCACCCCCTGGCCGGCTGCATCGAAGTACGCCAGCACGCCCGCCGACCAGTATTCCACGGGGTCGTGGGCGGCGGCCGTCCCTCGCCACAGCCCGGCATCGAGAGCGGCGGCATACGCCTTTCGGAGCTTCTCATCGAAGCGGACGTCCATCCGCTGGACACGCAGTTCATACTGCTGCATATCCCGCCGCCCGTCCCAGTCCGGGTCGATGGGCCGCCGACCCGTCACGTGGTAAAGGGCCCGCGCCAAGACCCGGATCACCTGGCACTCGGTGGCGCCGGCATGGTCCGGACTGCCTGACAGGTTCTCCTGCCCGACTACGAGGATCTTGACGCCGGGCGTATAGTCCAGGAATCGCGCCGTGTGATCGACGTCGGCCTCGGTCTTCTTGAACTCGGGAAGATCGGCGAGCCCCTCGTTCGGGCCCAGAACGACCAGCTTCAGCCCGTCGGCGATCAGGGCCTTCAGGATATCATGGCGGTAGGCGAACATCTTGCGGATGATATCGTTCGCCTTGAGCAGGGCGTCATCATCGGCGTCCCGCCCAACCACAACGAACTCACGGGCCCAAGTGAACTTCGTGTAGTACGGATCGACGCCGAACCGGGCGGGCGGCTTGGTGACACAGGGCCGTGGGTGCAGGGGGCGGTAGCGCCAATCCTGATTGGGCCCGAGGTTGAACGTCTCGCGGACCAGCGTATAGCCCTGCGGATCGTACATTTTGAGCTGTTCGCGCCGGCCGATGGGGCCGTGGTTCCAGTTGTTGACCCGGTTGCAGTCGAAGTACGCCTGGACCATCTCCGCCCAATACTCGGCCGCGTTACCGATGGCGTACGTGTCCTTGTAAAGCCCTTTGTCGACGGCGTTCCGATAGGCGGCTCGCTTGCGTTCTTCCCACGTCGGGTCGATCCGCCCCAGGGTGCTGTCGATCGTGTGGCTGAATTCATGGACTGCAATGCTTTCATCATCGTAGCGGTCGATGGGCAGGCTCAGCAGGTTCTCCTCGCCGAAGCTGGTCGGAAAGCCACCCGTACCCCGCACGCGTTCGTTGAGATACTCGGGATTGCGGGCGTTTCGGTTCTCGGGCAGGTCGGTATAAACTTCCTCGGCGCCGATGATCGTCAGGTACATGTCGCGTTCGACGAGTGCCTCGATGATGTCGGGGCGACCGGCCAGCATGTGGCTGACGATCTCATGCGTGCGATGCAAGGCGGCATCCGCCACCGCCGCCGAGGCGACGACCGGCAGGCCGCTGATATCGAGGTACTTGCGGTAGAAGTCGCGGGCGGCCGGCCGGTGCGGCCGGCGGACCTTTTCAAAGAAGGCCTCCGGCGGAGTAGTCACGGCCGGAGATTCGGCGGCCGCACCGGCGTGCGCCCGAAGCGGTGCACAGAGACTCCACGCCAGTAGGACAACGGCGGCACAATACGTCCAGGACATGAAGATGTCCTTTCCCGATTAGCGATCTCTGACCCAAACCGATGAGCGGGTCCCGCGTCGACGCCCCTCCGGTCGCTCCGCCGCTCCTGAGCGATTGTGGCGGGCGTAGTTCGGGATCGCCACGAGCGGTGAACCATCGGCCCACGTGCCTTCGATTACCACGACACCATCGAGCAGGTCCGGCCTCCACCGCGCCGTCAGCGGCGTATCGGAGGGCAGGACGTTGTCGATGTTCTGATCGATGCTCTCAAAGGAGTAGATCAGCGGTCCTCGGCGCAACGCCACCCGTCCGCGGATGGCCTCCACTTGGTCGATGGCCTTAACCCGTTGGACCTCCAAAGGCAGATCCAGCAAGATGCGATCGCCCTTTTTCCACCGGCGGTTGATGACGGCGTAGCCGTTTCTGACGGATGGAGAGATCGCCCGTCCGTTCACCGCGATCGAGGCAATGCCATCGGAGGCGGGCCGGGCGTCATAGAGATTACTGACGCTGCGATTCGGCCGGCGGATGCTGATGCTGAACTCCTTTTCCACCGTCGGATTGACGGCGATCTCCACCTTGCCGCTCCACGGATAGTCGGTCGTCTGCGTGATCTCAAGCGCGGTCCCGGCCACCTGGCCGACGTGCACGGTGCTTCCCACGAAAAGGTTCACGTACAGCGCATCGTCGCTCTTGCTGTACATCCACGTCGGCAGCATGAGCAGCGTTCGGGGAATGTTGCCCACGCAACACGGACACCCGTGCCAGTCGTATCGGTCGCCGCGCGAATCCAAGGGGTTCTGATAATAGAAATTCCTGCCTTCCAGGTCGATGGAGCCCAACAGGGCGTTGTAGAGCGTGTCCTCCAAGAGATCGGCGTATGGCGAGGCGTGCCAGATCATGCCCAGCTTGTGCTGGAAGAAGATCAGGCCGCAACTGGAACAGGATTCACAATACGCGTTATGCGGCAGCGAATAGTCCGGGCCGAAGCCCTCCGAAGTCTCGCCGCTGCCGATCCCGCCGGTGACATAGTACTTACGGTTGACGATGTTGTCCCATAGGGACATGACGGCGCTGAGATAGTCAATATCGCCCGTTTCCATGGCGATGTCGGCCATGCCGGCGTACGAATACGAG
>DSDH01000540.1 GCA_011055475.1 Phycisphaerales bacterium
CCCCGACGATTGTTCATCAAGAAGGCGGGCCGTGACCTGAACGGTCTCGTCGGAATGGGGAATCACCGGCTGGTGTCCGACATCCAGGATCATCGGGGCCAGATTCGGGGCGTCCGCCGGCGGGCTCCAGGCCGAGTTGGCTCGGCCGGGTGTGCCGCCGGCGACGTAGCTGGCCGTCCAGTTCTGCCCATAGTCATTGGGCATGGCCACGCTGACCAGCTCCAGGCTCCGGCCGCCGCCATCATGGTCATCGGCCCATTGCCAGCCACGGTGGCCGTGGTCGAGCGGTCTGCGGATACGGACCGCCCAGTCGCCCTCGTCGGCGTACCGGACCCGGTCGATGGTACGTCCGGCGGCGTTGAGCAATTCGACCGTCTCGCCGCTGTTGCTCAGATGCCCGGACCAGCCGCCGACCACGTTCATGGCGGTGCCGTACTTCTGGGCAAACGTCGTCACGTCGGCGGCGACCACCAGAAACGCGCCGGGGGCCATGATGATATCCGGGAACACGAAATCGACGCCGCGGCTGAACCGCCACCCCGCCAGACCAACGGGTTCAGGGCCGTTGTTGTAGAGCTCGATGTACTCGGCCCCCAACGGTTCGCGGAGCGGCTGCGCCGGATCGAAGGGATGATACATGATCTCCGTGATCAGAATCCGGTCGTCGCCGGAGACCTCGCAATTGCCGGTGCCGGGCGTGGGCGCATGGCCCCCGGCCACGCTGAAGACGGTCCAGGTGTCGGGCATCTGGCACACCCGACCGTAGGACTCATCGGCCCCCAATGCCGGGAAATCCGTGATCGAATCGATCCGCCGGCCGTCGTGGTCGGTGATGCCGATATCCTCCCCGCCGTCGGCACTGAGCCTGAAGTTCAGATGGAGCGGGCCTTCCGCAGGTTCACCGTCAGCCCACAGCACGATCGCCTGGCCGGGCCGAACCACCGTCACCTCCGGTGAATGGGCCGGAATCCGCGATCGCTCCGCCAGGGCTGATCCCAAGTCGTCCGTGAAATAGAGTCCTGCCAGGTCAATGGGCCGGCTGCCGTAGTTGAGCACCTCAATCCAGTCGTCGGCGTCCCCGTGCTCATCCCGAATGAAGCCTCCGTTCCTGCTCATGAACTCATTGATGCGAAGGGTGTGTTGCCCCTGCATGAGCCACTCGGCGGAGACGAGCGCCAGACCCGACAAGTCAGCGCGCGGCTCAAGCGATTCGTCCACCGGTGTTTCACTGAGCCAACGCGCGGCCAGGATCCTCAGGTCCTCCAGGTCCACGCGACAGTCGAAGTTCAGATCGGACCGCGGACACCCGGAAGCCGCGGCACAAGCGGCGTGGCACACGGCCATGAATGCCAAACAAAAGGCGCGCATCACTACCCTCCCATTGCAGGGAATACCTCTACCACCCAAAAACGAACCATACCAGGAAGCCCACAACAAATCAACACTCATCCCTGCCGTTTCCCACAGGCAAACTAGGGCTAATGTATTATATCCTGTTCGCCTGATAACCGTAGCCGGCCGGCGAGGATGTCTCTACCCGCCAGCCGCAGAACCCACGATTCCTCCATCGCCGCCCCAAGAAGTTCCATCCCCCCGCAGGAGGGGCGATATGACGCCTACGTGTCGGTGAATCGGGGGGCTGGAGTATGGCGGGTGACGCCGGCGGTGGGCAGCCGGGTGTATGCGGAGCACGAGTACGCCTTCCTGCGAAACCGCCGGGACGCGGAGTACTGGGACGGCGAGGGGTGGTGCGCGTTCGTGACGTTCGACAAGAGCGGTGTACACTGCCACCAGGACAAGCTGTCGCTCATGTTGTTCGGCTGCGGCAAACTGCTTCTGGCCGACGTCGAGGCCAAGGCGACGGTGCCTCACGCGTTCTCGTCACCGGTGCAACGTGAATTGAACCGCAGTGGGCTCAGCCAGAACACCGTCATGGTAGACTATCGCGATCAGCGTGGGATCGACCGGTTGCTGACCTTGCTGGAGTACAGCGACGGCCCCGATGAAAAGCGCGTGACCGTGGCCGATGACCGGGGGCTGTTGTATGCGGGCATCCGCCAGTCTCGGACGGTCATTGTCCGGGATGACTACGTTCTGGATGTGTTCCAGGTCGTCGGCGACAGCCCGCACGACATCGCCTGGATCATCCATACGATTGGTGATCCGGTGATACAGTGGTGCTCGGTTCAACAATCGCCGGGGGAGGTCGAGATACCGGGGCCTGGATCGTGGCTTCGGGATCTCCGCGTGGGCGTCACCGATGAGGCGATTCGGATGCGATGGTCCGAAGACGATGTGCATCTGGGCATGACCATGGCGGCCCAGCCGGGAACGAAGGTCATGACCTGCGGGTATCCGTCGAGCGACGAGCCGGACTGCCCGATGACGCCGATGATTATCATCGAGAGGCATCAGGCAAGCACGATATACGCGGCCGTGTACCAGGCGGGCAGGGGAGACCTGCCGCCGATCCGGATCACGCAACGAGAGGATGGGGATGATCAGGTGGTCTACAACGTCGAGGGGCCCTGGGGCCAGCATCGCCATCGCGTCTTGCGGCTCACAGGGGACGAATGACAATGTCCTTGTACCAGGCTTCGCTGGGCCCGCCACCGTGGATCTGCAACCCGATGATGCCGGTCTGCTTGATGGTGTCATCCTCTTCGGTATAGTCCACGGTTTGGAAACCATTGATCCAGAGCTGGATCCGTTTTCCCTCGCAGCGAATCACGTAGTCGTTCCAGTCGCCGACCCGGCGCGCCTTTTGCATCGCCGCCGGGTCGGGTCCGGCCAACGCGTACATTGAGGTGCCGCCCCCGAGTCGCATCGACTTGACGCCGAGGCGCGTGCCTCTTCGCCGCACCTATTTCAGGACGTACTCGAAGAAGGCGTAGATCTGCTCGTTGGACTGGGCAGTGGGTGCATGGCTCTGCCGGTGGGTCATGGCCACCCGGTTCTCAGCGCCCAGGATACGATTCACGGCCACCGTATGGTTCAGGGCCCTCCACCGCCGGGGCGGGTCTTCGGCGCCGCCCGACACCAGAAACGGCCGGGGCGCCATGAGCACGTGCAGTTCATGCAGGTCGCGTCCCTGTTCGACCAGTGTGGCGTAAGGCCCCGTGCGCGGGTTGTCCAGCGTGG
Organism: Phycisphaerales bacterium; assembly: GCA_011055475.1. Taxonomy (GTDB): domain Bacteria; phylum Planctomycetota; class Phycisphaerae; order Sedimentisphaerales; family Anaerohalosphaeraceae; genus DSDH01. The sequence goes on from DSDH01000540.1 coordinate 3,142, forward strand.
GAACGCCACGGTCTCGTGACCTGCCGGGCTCGTATCCCAGATACCACGGTTCCCAGTAGTTCACGTTAGGCCGCGTCTCATCAAACACGATACCCGGATCGGACCATACCGCACAGGCGAACTTGTCATACAGACAGGAGGCAAACATCGCCCATTTGCCGCCATAGGAGTGTCCCACGATGCCGATGCGGGCCGGATCAACCTGAGGCAGGTTGGCCAGGACGGTGTGACAGTTGGCCGCGACGTAGGCCAGGGCGGACAAGGGTTGCCACGGGGTCTGGCCGGGCGGTTGCTCATAGAGCGGCTTGTAGGGAGCGTTCAGACTGCAAAACTCGGGCGTAC
>DSDH01000331.1 GCA_011055475.1 Phycisphaerales bacterium
ACCTCCAGCAGGTCGCCCTGCATCCGCATCAAAATCGGCTGCGTCTCCGGGTCGCCGAAACGGACGTTGAATTCCAGCACCCGCGGCCCGCCCTGGGTGATCATCAGCCCGGCGTACAACACGCCCTTGTACGGCGTGCCGTTGCGGTTCATGCCGTCCACCGTGGGCACCAGGATCTCGCGGACGATCTGGTCCATCATCTTATCGGTCACGATCGGCGCGGGACTGTAGGCCCCCATGCCGCCGGTGTTGGGACCGGTGTCGCCCTCGCCGATGGGCTTGTGGTCCTGGCTCGACTCCATCAGGTAGATGTTGCGGCCATCCACGAACGCCAGGATCGAGGCCTCCTGGCCGAGCAGCCTGTCCTCGACCAGGACCTGTCGGCCCGCGTCGCCAAAGAGGCGATCCACCATGATCTTCTCGGCGGCCAGGATGCCATCCGAGGGGTCGTCGCACACGAACACCCCCTTGCCCGCGGCCAGACCCACGGCCTTGATGACGACCGACTCATCGCGGCTGGCGATGTAGGCCTTGGCGTCCTTGAACACGTCGAACGTGCGGCTCTCGGCGGTCGGCACGGAGTTGGCCCGCATGATCTGCTTGGCGAAGGCCTTGTCCGCCTCGAGCTGGGCGGCGGCCTGGGTCGGCCCGAAGGCCTTGATGCCCGCTTGCTCGAAGGCATCCACGATACCCTCCGCCAGCGGCGCCTCGGGTCCGACGACCAGCAGACCCACGTCGCGACCCTTGGCGAAGTCCACCAGGGCCGGAATGTCCGTCGGCTCGATGGGCACGTTCGTGCCGCAGGCGGCCGTGCCGGGGTTGCCCGGGGCAATGTACAACCGATTCAGGCCTTTGGACTGCGTCAGCTTCCAGGCGATGGCGTGCTCGCGGCCGCCGTTTCCAACCAACAGTACGTTCATGGCTCAACCTCGCTTGCTGGGGGATGATATTCGCGGGCACTGTACCAGAAGCCCCGGGTCGTGCCAAGACCCCGACCCGCCACCGATCAGTTGCCGGTCGCTTCGGGGCCGACGGCTCGTTGCGGCCGGGTGAGCAGCGAAACCCCAATTAGCAGCAGTGCGGAGATCGTGATGGCCGGCAGCACGGCGTCGAGCCCGCGGATCGGATCGGGCACGTTGTGAACGACCCAGTCCGCCACTGCGTCGTATCGTGCCTGGGGCAGGAGAAAACGCAGGAAGAACCGCTCCGACCAACACAAGGCCACGACCGTGCCCGACAGGATCGAGGCGATCGCCCCGGCCCGCGTCGCCCGGCGCCACACGATGGCCGCCACCAACGTCGGCGTAATCGACGCCCCGTAGATGGTGAAGGCATAAAGGGCCTTTTCGAAAAAGCCCGTCGATTCGGCAAACGCCAGGGAGACCAGATAGGCGATCACGCCGAACGCCACCACCAGCAGCCGACTGAGCAGGATGGTGCGCCGCTCATCGGCCCCGGGGTGAATGTAGTTGAGGTACACGTCCTTCATGAAGGTCGTCGCCGGCACCAGCAGAAACGAATTGGCCGTCGAGGTGATGATCCCGACCACGCATACCATGAACAGGCAGCCCAGCGGCAGCGGCAGGTAGTGCCGGGCGGCGTAGATCAGGATGTACTTGCCGTTCTCGGCGTCGGGCGTCATGCTCGATGCCGCCCACGCGCACGCGATGATGAGCAGCTCGATCGCCAGCGCCGCGAAGATCATGACGCTCACCGCCGTCGTGGCCCCACGGGCGTTTCGGCTGGCGAAGATCCGCTGGTATTGATTGGCGTCGCCCAGCACCAGCAGGAACACCGGCAGACAGAAGTTGATGATGTCCGTGGCCGACCACACGCCCCAGAACTGCACGTGGGTCGGGCGGCCCTGGGCGATGAACGCCTCGCGCATACCCGACCAGCCGCCGGCCTGGAACCAGTAGATGGGCAGTGTGACGAGCAGGGTGACGATGATGATGACGCCGGTGACGATGTCCATGTACGCCAGACTCATCAGCCCCGCGAGCATCGTGAACAGGATAATGAACGTCGCGGCGATGATCGTGCCGGTCTGCGCCGTCAGGAGCCGCCGCCGCAGCTCCAGGCGCCCGTGTTCGGGAGCCTCGGCCAGACGGCACGTCGCCTCCGCATCGACATCGGCCAGCTCGACATTCACCACGCCGCCCGTGGCCACCCTGGAACCCGACCCGGCAACCTCGGCGGTCTTCAACGCGGCGGGGTCCACCACCCGCACGGTCCAGGTCAGCGGCGGCTCCTCTTGGGTCCGCCAGACGGCGCTATCGGTCCCGGTCTGGTCACCAGAAGGCAGATACACGACCCACCCGCGCTGCAGGTCCTCTCCGGTGACGGCTTGGCCGGCCTCAAGCGTCTGGGGCGGCGGCATGGTGATGACCTCCAGGACCGCCCCGCCGGCGTTGAACTGGTAGCTGACGATCACCATGTAGGCGATGATCAGCGAAATGACCGCCAGCGCCCGGGCGACCTGGCCGAATCGGCCGCCGATGATCTCCGGCACGCTGCTGGCCTCGATCCGACGGGCCTTGGCCGCGATCAGCGCCAGCAGGATCATCCCGATGAACGTCCCGCTGGGCAGCAGCAGCGCCGCCATCCCCGTCCCGTAGGTCTTCTCGGCGTTGCCGACGATCGAGCCGGTGCCGATCCACACGGCCAGCATCGTGCACACCATGACCCACGGCGAGAGCGTCCGCCCGGCCACGGCGAAATCCTCCTCGGTCTTCACCTTCGAGGCCCGCGTCGTCGCCAGCACCGCCAACCCGACCAGGTATGCCAGAATCACCGCCAGATAGATCATGCGCCGCGTCCTTACCGCCGTCTTTCATACGGATTTGCAGGGTTCACAGGTGCGGCGATTGTAACGGCGGATCGGCCTTGGCGAAACCCTGGGTTGAAGCTTTACCGTGCGGCGACGGATGCGTCCGGGCCGGGGCAACGTTGACGGTTCAGCGGGCGGCCGGTACGATGAGGGCGTTGATCGACGTGGGTCGTGACAAGCAGGTCTCGCGGCTGTTATCCCGTCTGGAGCACGATCCGCCCGAGGCCGGGCCCGTTTGTGCCGACGGGACGTGGGGATCCTTTACGCCCTTGCTGGCCGTCCACGTCGCCCGGCGGCTGGGTCGGCCCATCCTGTTCATCAGCCCGCACATCGACGACGCCGACAACGTGGCCGATGACCTGCGCACGTTCGGCGCGCGGTGCGTGGAGGTTTTCCCCGTCTGGGAGGGCCAGGGACCCGACTGGCAGGACGCCACCGACCCGGTGGGGGCGCAGCGGCTTCGGCTGGCCTCGGCCCTGGCCGCCACGCCCTCGCCGCCCGATCTGATCCTGTCGACGAGCATCCAGGCCCTGATCCAGCCCGTGCCCGACCCGCGGGCGCTGGCCCGCGAGCAACTGGCCCTGACCGTCGGCCAGGCGGCCGACCTCGAGGCCAGCACGCAATGGCTCGTCGAGCA
>DSDH01000013.1 GCA_011055475.1 Phycisphaerales bacterium
CATCTGCACACCCCGCAGCCAGCGTCCGCTTCTCGTTCGCCAACTCCTGCCGGCGCCGACACGCTGAGCGGACCACCCGCTAAACAGATACGGCGCCAGATCATCGAGCGCGCGGCCGACGAGCTCAAGCAACTTGTCGTGCAGCGTCGCGAGGTACTGCTTGCTTCGTTGCACCTGTTCGGGCGACAGGCCGTACAGTGTGTCTCCATAGACGGAGTAGTTTGCCTGGTGCGTGACGGGCCCGCAATGGGTATGCGAGGCGTTGATGACCAGGCGCTCAGGCGGCAATTGGAAGCGTTCGCCCACCTGTTCGGCCAGCCAGTCCCGCGTGGCCCGCGAGACGCCGAGCAACTCCACGGTGACGATCACCAGGCGGCCGCCCTGATTATCCTCCAGGGCCAAGGCCTTGGCGTGCAGGTCGTGGACCTTGCCCTCGGAGGGTCTGTTTCGCGCCGCGTACCCGGCCATCCATAGGGACTCTTCGGGCGTAATGACCGTCGAGGCCAGTCCGGCCTTCCAGGGCATGGCGTCGTCGCCGGTCGCGGCGCCATAAGAAGCGAGCGGGACGGAGCAGATCAGAACCGCGGTGAGGATGGAGCCGAACCTGCAGCGGCCGTGCAACGTCGAGGGAGAAACAAGCGGAGGGGATTGTCGATTCATGGCGTTTATCCTCGCATTCCGGTCCCTTCTTTGCAGAGCGCTACCGAGCAATTGGGGCAGCCCCCTCTGCACGTGGCGACCTCAAACCATCGTACCCGAACTGGCGCCTCGATTCCAGCCATTTCCACCGCCCTCGACCGGACGGCCACCGGACAGACAGCCCCTGGGGCTCGGCGGGCCAACGACCACGTCCAACCGCTCGGCGACGACCCGGCCGTTGACCATCAAAAGATCGCGGCGTAGACTCTGAATCGGCCCGGGCCCATCCGCGATCAACGGTCGTCGGACGGACCTCGATGGCAGCTGAGCGACACGCGGTACGTGCGGAGGCAGCTTTGGACGACAAACCGGCACTGTTGGGCGGCGACAAGGCCGTGACGTTGCCCCAAGAGGACATGTTCACCTGGCCCATCGTGACCAGGGAGCATGAAGAGGCCGTCCTGCGCGTGCTTCGCGCGGGGGCGATGTCGGGCCTGGAGGTCACGCGGCAATTCGAGCGCCGATACGCCGAGACGTTGGGCCGTCGGCACGCCCTGGCGTATCACAACGGCACCGCGGCCATCCTGGGGGCCTTGTATGGCCTGGGCGTAGGCGTCGGCGACGAGGTCATCGTGCCGAGTCTGACGTACTGGGCCTCCGCGGCGCCGGTCTATAATCTGGGTGCCACCGTGGTGTTCGCCGACGTGGACCCGGATACGATCTGTATCGATCCCCAGGACCTGGAGCGCCGGATCACGCCGCGGACAAAGGCCGTGGTCGTCGTGCATTACGCCGGTATGCCCGCCGACATGGATGCGCTCATGGGCGTCGCGGCCAAGCATGGCCTGAAGATCCTGGAGGACTGTTCGCACGCCCACGGGGCCTTGTACAAGGGCAGGCAGGTCGGCACGTTCGGCGACGCGGCGGCCTTCTCGTTGATGACGGGCAAATCCCTGCCGGTCGGCGAAGGGGGCATCCTGTTCACGGATGATCGCGAGGTGTATGAGCGGGCGATTCTGTTCGGTCATTACGCCCGCCACGATGAGATCACGCTCGAATCGCTCAAGCCGTTCGCGGGCCTGCCCTGCGGGGGCTACAAGCACCGGATGCACCAATTGAGCTCGGCCTTCGGGCTGGTGCAGTTGGAGCTGTATCCGCGGCAGATGGCCGAGATCGATCGCGCGATGAACCACTTCTGCGACCTGCTCGAGAAGACGCCGGGCATCCGACCCATGCGGCCCGACAAGGCATCGGGGAGCACGAAGGGCGGCTGGTACTACCCGCATTTCAAGTACGTCGGCCGGGAGCTGGGGGGGCTTTCACTGCAACGCTTCGCCCGGGCCGTGCGGGCGGAGGGCTCGGTCTGCAATCCCGGCTGCAACAAGCCGCTCCATCGACACCCGTTGTTTACGACGATGGACGTGTACGGACACGGCCGACCCACCCGCGTGGCCGGCCTGGACGAGACGGCGAGGATCGAGGCTTATGTGCAGGCCTTGCCCGTCTCGGAGGGCATCAACGCGTGTGTCTTTGAGGTGCCGTGGTTCAAACACGATCGCCCGCGGCTCATCGCCGAACACGCCGAGGCCTATAAGAAAGTGGTCCGCCACCACGCCCTGCTTCTGGACGAGGACGCTGAGGCCGAGACCGACGTCGGAGGATACAGCAGCTTCTTCCGGGCCCCCGACCCTTCGTAGTGGCCATTCCTGCGGCGACCCGTCAAAAGCCGCGGGGACATCTGGCACGATCGCCGTCAAGCCGTTAGAATGGGCGGGCGGTGTAGATAATCCGCAGAACTTGGGGGCGTCGCCGCGGCGTCGGAGGTGTCAGCTTGATGAATCACGGGGCCTGTCAGGATGGAGCGGACAGCCGGGGGCTGCGTCGGCGGACGGTGGCGGCGGTGTGCATCGCGTGCATCTGCGGCTGGTTCGTGATGGAGCTGGAGATCCTCGGCGTGCGCGTGCTGGCGCCGTACTTCGGCAGCGCGGTCTACGTGGTCACCGGCAGCGTCATCGGCGTGTTCCTGCTGAGCCTGTCCGTCGGCTACATGTTCGGCGGCTGGCTGTGCGGCAAGGTCATGGGCCTGCCCGTGCTGGGGGTCGTCCTGATCGCGGCCGGGGCGTGGGTCTGCATGCTCCCGGTGCTGATCGAGCCGGTCTGCGAGATGCCGTTTGACCTGGGGTTGGATGAGAAGTGGGGCTCGCTGCTGGCGGCCCTGATTCTGTTCGGCGTGCCGAGCGTGCTGCTGGGCACGGTCTCGCCGATCATCGTGCACCGGCTGGTGATCCGTCGCGGTCGGCCCGGTTATTACGCCGGGCTGGTCCTGTCGATGTCCACGGCGGCCAGCTTCGCCGGCTGTATCGTGACGGCGTTTTACCTGGTGCTGTATTCGCTGCGGCTGACCCTGCACACCTCCGGGGTGATCCTGGGCGTACTGGGTGCGGCGGTCTGCGTATATGAGGTCCTCGCCGCCGCGCGCAGCGCCTCTCCTGTAACCAAGGAGCCTGCCGATGAACCCACCGCTGCGTAAAACAACCATTCTCCTGGCGGCCTGCTTCGCCGTGCTGGCGGCGCCGTGCCTGTATGCGATGCTCGCCGGGCCGGGTCAACTGGTCCACCGGGAGGCCTCGCTCTACAGCAGCATCTTCGTGTATCGCAACGGCTCGGTCATGACGCTGCAATTCGGCCGCCGACCGACCGCCCCGATCCAGAGCCAGGTCGACCTGGATGAGCCTGCGCGACACATGCTGGAGTACACCAAGCTGACCTTCTGCGGATTGCTCTATCAGCCCGAGCCGCGGCGGGCCCTGGTGCTGGG
>DSDH01000072.1 GCA_011055475.1 Phycisphaerales bacterium
AAGACCGGGCGGATCGAATCACAACTGACCGGCAGTCCCGGCGTGGTGCCCTTGGTGCCGCAATCCGAGCGGTAGGCGCAGGGCACGACGGCCGCCGGACCCTGAAATCGGTATGATGAACAAGCGAGGAGGTGTCGCATGAAAGCGCAGAAAGCACCTGATTTGTCAGCCCGTGGACGAAATCGACGTCAGATCCTGCAAGCCGCCGGCGCTCTGGCGGCGGGGGCTGCGCTGCCCCTGGAGCGTGCCGTGGCCGAACCCTCACGCCCCCGTTTCGCCTCGCGGCCCAACCGGATCGCCGTGGCGAGCTATTCCTTCTGGCGGTATCAGCAGGGCCGCCGCCTGGACATCGCCGAGTGCATCGACCTGGCCGGAGAGATGGGATTCGACGGCGTGGACATCCTGCACCGGCAGATGACCGACGAATCGCCCGCCTATCTGCGGGAGCTCAAGCGACGGGCTCTGATTAACGGCCTGGATCTGTGCGGGTTCTCCACGCACCAGGGCTTCGTGAGCCCCGACGCTGAAAAGCGGCAGAAGAACATCGAGCACACCATCCACTGCATTGAGCTGGCCTACGCCCTGGGCATCGGCTGCATGCGCGTCAACACCGGCACGTGGGGCACGAGCAAGGACTTCAACGAGCTGATGGCCAACCGCGGCATCGAAAAACCCCTGCCCGGCTATACCGATGAGGATGCCTTTCCTTGGGTCATCGAAAGCCTTGAAAAGTGCCTGCCCGCGGCCGAGAAGTGCGGCGTGGTTCTGGGATTGGAGAATCACTGGGGCCTGGGCCGCACCCCGCAGGGCGTCAAGCGCATCGTCGAGGCGATCGACTCACCCTGGCTCCGCGTGCTTCTGGATACGGGCAATTTCTTCGAAGATCCTTACGACAAGCTCGAAGTGCTCGCCCCCCTGACGGTCTTCATGCAGGCCAAGACCTACTACGGTGGCGGCATCTGGTACACGCTCGATTTGGACTACCCGCGCATCGGGCGGATCATGAGAAAGGCCGGTTTCACCGGGTACGTATCGCTGGAGTTTGAAGGTCACGAGGACGTGCGAACGGCCCTGCCCAAAAGCCTGGCCGTCCTAAGAGCGGCCTTTGCCTAGCGGCCCCGCCCCGTGGACCGCGTCAGGATTTCCGGCCGCCGCGGCAAATGCAGGAAGAACCTTGACCCGACGCCGGGCTGTGTTTCAACGGTGATCCGACCTTGGTGTGCCTCCACGATCCGTTTGGCGACCGCCAGGCCGACGCCGCGACCCGGCGTGCCCGCCGGATCGAGTTTGGTGAACATCCCGAAGGCCCGGTCCAGGTCGGCCGCCGCCATCCCCCGGCCGTTGTCCTCGATGCAGTACACGGTGAGGTCGCCGTCGCGACGACCGCCGATCCGCACGTACGCGTCCCTGGTCTTCCGGCGGAACTTCACGGCGTTGTCGAGCATCGCCTCGAACACTCGTTTGATCTGCAAGGCATCGCCCGCGCAAGACGGCAGGGACTCGATCTGAAAGGCCACACCGGTCTTGCGCCAGAGGGGGTTCTCGGCCAGAATGTCGGCCACGATGAGGTTCACATTGAGCTCGTCGGCCTCCTCGATACGGACGTCGCCCAGTTGCCGCAGGGCCTCGACGACCTCGCCGATCAGGACGAGTTGATCGTACACCGGTTTGAGAACGGTCTTGGCGTTGTGCAACGCCTGGCGATGACAGATCGCCTCCAATTCGTCGATGCGCCGGGCCAGCTCCGCCACGGGCCCATGCAGCGACGTCGCCACAACCGCAATCAGGGTCTCCAGGTCCTCCGTCCGCTCCGCCAGCAGCCCCTGCAGATCCGCAGCGGCCGTCCCATCGACGGACGAATCGGATCGCGTCGAGGCCGCGGCCAGTTGTTCTTGCAGCCGGGCGATCTCCTGCTCGAGCCGGCGCAGGTACGTTTCATCGTGATGTTGACGACGGAGCTGTTCGCGCAGTTCCTCGACGCGCCGATGCGCGGCGGCCAGCTCGGTCCGAAGCGACTCCCGCTGCGTGACCAATTGCTGCTGCACCTGCTTGTGCCGACCGATCTCACGGGCGAATCGAACCCGGTCCTGCTCGAATCGATGCATCAATTGCGTCAAGCAATGCGTAAGTTCATCCCGCTGGATCTCGAGGCTTTTCCGAGCCCGCTGGTGCTCGGCCAGATGCGCCCGCAAGGACCTGAGCAACTGTCCATAGTCCTGAATGCGGCGACGCAGGGGTTCTTCGCTGGGCACGGACCGGGATGGACCGGTGCCATCGTGCTGCATCCCTGTATGAGCCTGCCGCGACGGCGCAGGTTGGTGCGGCTCTATCGCGACTGCCGCGCGCTGCCGCTCCGCGGGCCGATCCAGTCTGTCCTTCAGGGCCGCCAGCTCCTGCTCCTGCTTTTCGGCGTTCAGACGCAGCTTCAGCTCGATCTCACGAAGCTCACATCGCAACTCGGTTCGCTGGGCATCAAGCTCAGCTGATTTGCGCCGCGCATGCGTCGGCTGCAACGCCCGCCCGCGCAGCACATCGTCCCCTTCCTGCGCGCAAACCGTCTGCAACTCTGCAATCCGGCGTTCGATCTGCCGCAACTGCCGCCGGCACTCGTACCATCGCGCCTGCCTGGCCCTGCCACCCACGAGGTCGATCACCGTGCACAGGCAATACCCCCCCGGCCCGCCTGCATCCGACAGCGGCTGGGAGCAGAGCCGCGCAAGGAAGGGCTTGCCGGCCTGCGGCGAGAAGGTCAACTGCACGGTGTCCACGTGGCCTGCGAAGACCCGGCGGAGGTGCTCCTGCAACACCGCCCGGCCATGCGGCTGGACGCATGAGGCCAGAGGAACATCCAGCAAGTCCGACCCCCGCCGGCCCAGCAACCGCGCTGCGGTCTCGCTGATCTGGCGGATCACGCCATCCCTACAGACCGCCACATATCCGGCCGGTGCAAGCCAGGCCTCCACCGGTATGTCGCTTTTCGCTTCTGCCCGTCGTAACGGGCCGGCTTGAGTCCGACGGCCAGGCACGCCACGGTGTACGGGCGCAACGGTACCGCCGCCCTGGCGGGCCGAAGCCGATATAGTGAACCCTGTCGCCGAAGGCCCCATCCCTGGTGCTCCCGCCGTATCTTCCCTGACCGTCTTGCCTTATGGTCTTATCGGTCAAATGGCTTACCTTATGGCAGAAATCCGCAGCCTTGGACAACCCGCTGCCAGCCGTCCGATAAAAGGCACGCTCGAGTCCGTCCATGTCACGCGGCCGACACCTCCATGGGCCGGGCGGCGGATATGTGGACGTGAGGTTTGACAAGACACGCGGCCCGGGGGAGAATGCCGCACGGTGAATCATGGGATTGTACTTCAAAAGCCTGTGCAGCAGCAGCGGGGGTAACAGCCTTGTGCTGTGGACCGAGACGACCTGCATTGCGGTCGACTGCGGCTTTGGCAGCATGAAGC
>DSDH01000095.1 GCA_011055475.1 Phycisphaerales bacterium
CCCTTGGCGTCCTCCACTTCGAACGTCACCTGCGCTTCGGCCAGCGGCTTCATCGAAGGCTGCGATAGCGTCAGGGCCCGGATGTGGATGGTCTGCCCCGGCTGGTATAACGGTTTGTCGGTGGTCAGCAGCGTGCGAAGATCGCTGTGGATCTGCACCGTCTCCTCGATGGTGTCCTCCGCACCTTCCGAGACGACCTTCACCCTGAGCTTTGCATTCTTGAGAGGGCTGGGCGGCATGTCGATGGGGGCGGCGACCTCGCCGTGGTGATCCGTTCTGGCAATGAATTTGGAGATAACGCGATCCTGATCGAGCAGCTCGACGGAAACTTGGGCGCCCACGATGGGAGCCGCGGCGGCCCGATCCCTGACCAGGATGCGGATCACGGGACAGGTCCCGGCCATGAACTCCCGTTGGCCCAGCACCACAGTCTCGAGCACAGGGGCGGCATAATACAGACTTCGCTGCGAGAACGCCTCGCCGGAACTGAAGCGGAAACGCACGTAATAAGCCGCCAAGTCGTTCCGGTCAATCTCCGCCACGAAGGTGACGCGAAGCGCCTGTCCCGTATGACGCCGTGTCACCTTCGCCAGGAGATCGCCGTCCAGGGCGTAGAGTTCCGCCTCGAGCACGCCGGATTGTCCCGCCGGCGGTCTGAATTCGATCACAACGCTGTTCGACGACGCCTCGATCAGGGACATACTCCCGGTGCCTGACCCCGGCTGGGCGATGGTCTGGCCCGGCTGGCCGGCCAGTGGGCCGATCCCCAGGATCGTGCAGAGGACCGCGATATATCCGGCATAAACGATTCGGCGTGCCATGGCTTTGCTCCTCAAGATAGCTCAACCTCGCTCGGCATCCTGTGGCCCATTCAGACCGAGCCTCAGGGCTCACCGTATCTTAGATGGTCAACGGCACCGGAGGTTTACACAAATCGGCCACGCGGAGGCGCCAGGTCTCTAAGTGTATTCCGCAGCGTGGGTTACAGAAGGTAAAAACCGTGTAACAGACGGCGGACCTGGCCTTCTTGTGCTCCTGGCGCTCGGTCGCCGGGGCGTTTCGGGGTCGCACCAAAGGGGCGGCTTTTGCACCCCGTGGTGTGGCATTCCGGGTTTTTGCCGGTCATGCCCTTGTCTTCGGTACGGCTTGGGGGTATGTGAAGCCGGTAAATGTGTGCGTTTGTGAGGCGTTTCTTGGGTGGAGGACCGGTCGCCGGATTTCCGGGCGCCTCCACGTATTACCAACGGCCGATGGCCGGCAGAGGTGCGATCATGGACTCTTGCCCCGATGAGAAGCGGGATGAGGAAAGCATACGTAAGGCGATCGACCAGGCGTATGTCGCCGAGGAGAACGGCGATGTGCCCATCGGTTGCGTGATCGTTCAGGATGATCGGATCATCGCCAAGGCCTACAACCAGCGCGAGCAGCTTCAGGACCCCACCGCGCACGCCGAGATCATCGCCCTGACCCAGGCGGCCGCGGCGGTCGGCTCGTGGCGGCTGCACGGCTGCACCGTCTATGTCACGCTTGAACCGTGCCCCATGTGCGCCGGGGCCCTGGTGCTGGCCCGTGTGGATCGGCTGGTCTACGGCTGCGACGACCCCAAGACGGGGGCCGTTCGCAGCCTGTACAACATCGTCCAGGACCCTCGCTTGAACCACCGCATCAAGGTCACCGCGGGCGTCTTGCGGGATGACTGCTCGGCTCAACTCTCGGCCTTCTTTCAGCGCCGGCGCGATGAGACCCGTGGATCCCGGGCCGAGGATTGACAGTCCGACCTCGGGACACCCGGCCTACACCTCCGGCTCAAACCCCTCGCGATACTGCCGCTTGACCAGGGCATTGGCGGCGTCATCGTTGATGAATCGCTCCGCGGTGGCGTCGTACCACAGCTTGCGGTTGCCGACGCGATGGGCGATGTTGGCCATGTGGACCAGCGTATCGCTCGCGTGCAGCGTCTCGATATCCGCCGTGGGTCGCCGCCGCGTCTTGATGCATTCAAAGAAATCCGCGATGTGGGCCTCGTCGCAGGGTCGGCCGTACATCTGGTCCACCACCTTGCCGCCGCTGGTCATCGCCACCCAGCCGCCGCCGTGTCGCCCGACGATCATCAGCAATTCCGAGCCATACAGTTCGATCCGTGTGCTGTTCTGCGTCCAGTAGGGCAGCACATCGTTGCGGCGGATCGTCGTCGTGGTCTTCTGCATGTAGCGGGGATAGTTGGATTGGTCCAGCGTCATGACGAAGTTGTCGAATTCGTAGCTGACGGCCAGCAGGTCGGGCATCTGCGAGTCGTCGCCCTTGTGGGCCAGGCGGCCGCCGGAGCTGACCGCGCTCTTCGGGGCGGGCGGATCGCCCATGAGCATGCGGGCCAGGTCAAGCTGGTGGATGCCGTCCCCGCCCAGATCGCCGCTGCTGAAGTCCCAGAAGTGCAGCCAGCCGTGGTGAATGAGACCCTGGTGGTAGGGCCTTATCGCCGCCGGTCCCAGCCACTGATGCCACTCGAGCCCATCGGGCTCGGCGCCGGGCTCGCCGAGATGAAAAGGGCCGCCCGACTTGAGATTATACACCTTGACCAGGTGGATCGAGCCAAGCTTGCCGCTGTCGATGTAGGCCTTGGCGGCGTGGTTGTAGGGGCCGCTGCGGTTCTGCGTGCCGACCTGGACGATGCGGTCGTACTTGCGTGCCGCGCGGACCATCAAGCGGCTTTCCCACAGGTTGTGCGAGTGCGGCTTTTCGACGTAGACGTCCTTGCCCGCGCGACAGGCCTGGATCGTCGCCAAGGCGTGCCAATGGTCGGGCGTGGCGATCAGGACCGCGTCCACGTCGGGGCTGTCGAGCACCGCTTGCATGCGGGCCGTGGCCTTGGGCGGATGGCCAAGCTTATCGGCGACGCTGCGGGCCGCCTGGGCCCGGCGATCCGGATGCACGTCGCAAACGTATGTCGCGTCCGCGCCTTGGTCGATCATCAGGCCCAGCACGCCCACGCCCCGGCCGCCGCACCCGATCAGGGCCATGCGGATCCGTTCATTGGCCCCCAGGACGCGGCGGTAGCTCGCCGGCGACAGGGCCGTGGCGGCAAGGGTCCAGCCGGCGGCCTGGGCGGATGCGCGTGAAAGAAAATCCCTGCGTGTCAGGTGATCCATGGCGACCTCCTGGTCATCTTGAGTGTTTCACAATACCGGGACCGGCCACTGGCGGCGTGGCGAGTAGCGAGTCCCGGCGACATCACTGCCGCGACAAATTACCTCACACGGGCTAAGGTTTCATTCGTGGCAGCATCAGCAAATGCAGGCGCACTCGTGCGGGCTGTTGGGCCAAGCGGGGCCGGTTTTACCCAAGGCGACCTGCTGCTCCTCGCGCTCGAAGATCGACAGGGCCGCCGTGGCCATCTGCCGCAGCTTGTCCGTTTCCGGCTCGGTGATCGGCCGATACGCACGCCCG
>DSDH01000735.1 GCA_011055475.1 Phycisphaerales bacterium
CCCTGGCCCTGAACCAGCTCGCCGCCCGAGCCGATGCGATCGAATCCCTCAACGCCGACGAGCGTCTGGCGCTCTATCGCGATCTGCGATGGCTCGTGCGCAGCGCTGCGTTCAAGAATCCGCTCATCACAGCCAAGCCGCTGGTCTTCATGAAGCGTCGCCGATTCGTCTGCCAGATGCTGCACGAGTACCTGGGTTACTACTACGACTACGCCGACATCGCGGGCGGGGGCATCTTCGTGCTGCAGGATCCGGGCCGGTCCACGAAGGCACACGACCTGACAAGAGGTCGTCTGGGCCGCGGCAATTACACCACGCTGGCCCTGTCCTACGATGCCCGGACCATTTACTTCGCCTTTGCCCAACGGGCCTCGGACAAGCCCGACTTCTACTCGACCGAGCGGCGATGCTTCCACATCTACGCCATGAACGCCGACGGCTCGAACCTGCGACAGATCACGTTCGGCCCGCACGATGACTTTGACCCGTGTCCTTTGCCCGATGGCGGGATCGCGTTCATGTCGTCGGCCCGTGGCGGGTTCACCCGGTGCAACAATCCTTGGGAGCCGCTTCCGGCGCACACGCTGCATCGGCTGGATCCGACGCTGACGCAGCGGCGGACGCTGTCGTTTCACGAGACCAGCGAGTGGCACCCCTCGGTCCTGCACGATGGCCGCATCGTGTACATCCGCTGGGACTACGTCGATCGCTCGGCGGCCAACTTTCACGGCCTGTGGCTGACCAACCCCGATGGCACGGCCACGCGGGCCCTGTTCGGCAATTATACGATGGAGGTCAACGCCTGTTATCAGCCCCGGGCGGTACCGGGTTCGGAGAAGATCATCTTCCTGGCCGGCGCACATCACGCGGACGTCGGTGGCTCGCTGGTGCTGCTGGATCCGGCCGCGGTCGGTCTGGACCCGCAGTCCGGCCAGGACCGCCTGGACGCCATCGAGGTCCTCACCCCGGAGGTGTGCTTCCCAGAGTCCGTCGGCTGGCCCGGCAGCTACTTCCACAGCCCCTGGCCATTGGCGGAGGACTACTACCTGGTCGCGTTCAGCCATGAACCTCTGCCCGGCATGAGCGCCCGCGAGACCAAGCGGGATACGCCCACGGGCCTGTACTACTTTGACCGGTTCGGCAACTTGGAGCTGCTTTACCGCGAGGAGGGGATCAGTTGCATGTACCCCATTCCGTTGGCGCCGCGGCCGACGCCGCCCGTCGTGCCCAGCCTGCTGGATGAACGGCTTGGCGAGGAGGGCGAATTCGTCCTGGAGAACGTGCGGTCCAGTCATTTTCCTATGCCGCCGGATCGACCGATCACGCACCTGCGCATCTTCCAGGTGCTGCCCAAGAGCCGCACGCACGTCGCCAATGTCCCGCGCATCGGCTATGCGAACGCCGAAAGCGCCCGGATGTTGCTGGGCACCGTCCCCGTCGAGGCCGATGGCTCGGCCTACTTCCGCGCCCCCGCCGCCAAACCCCTCTATTTTCAGGCCGTCGACCGGGAGGGGCGGGCCGTGCAGTCCATGCGGACGGTCGTCTACCTCCAGCCGGGCGAGCGTCGCGGCTGCCCCGGTTGTCACGAGCCCATCGGCCATACGGCGACGGGCCGAGCCCGCCCGCTGGCGACCCGTCGCGCGCCCTCGCGGATCGAGTCGGCACCCGATGGCACGATGCCCTTCAGTTTCCCCGTCCTGGTGCAGCCCGTTCTCGATCGCCACTGTGTTCGCTGCCACGATGGCGCCGCCGGTGAGAATAAGAGTCCGCTGGCGCTCACGGGCGAGCCGACGCGGACTTTTACGCGGGCCTACGAGAGTCTGCGGCCCTTCGTCCGCTGGTACGAATGGGGCGGCGAGAGCATTGAGCCGATCATCACCCGTCCGGGTCGGGCCGGCGCCGACGCCAGTCCCTTGACGGCGATCCTCGCGGATGCAACGCACGCACCGCACGTGCGCATCGAGGAGAGCGACCGGCGGCGGCTATACATCTGGCTGGACGGCAACGCCCCATTCTACGGAACCTACGGCACGGATGAGCACTTCGCCCAGCAGCACGGCATGACCGTCCCGCCGCCTGCATTGCAGTAGCCCAATCCATCCGATCCTCGCGGCCGAGGGGCTCAGTGTTCGATGGATCGTGCCTTGCGATGAACGCGCAGGTACCGCCGGCCGCGCCCGATGACCACCAGGGTCAGAAAGTAAGCGATTCCTCCTGCGGCCAACCCGACGATGACCCCCCCGATGAACAGGGGAATCAGAATATCGGTCCCCAGCGCCAGAAGTTCGCGCATCTGCTGTGCCACGTTGAGCCATTCGCCATTCTCGTCCATGAGCACGGATAGCAGCCGCTTCTTCACGTCAATCGGGCCGGATGCCGGCACAAAAAACCGTCCCACGCGGTAGGTCGTCAGGTAAATCGGCAGCATGGTAAACGGGTTCGTGATCCACACCGCCGCGATCGCCACGGCGCGATTCGAGGACGTCACGGTCGCCAGGATGACCGCGAGGATCATCTGGAAGCCCTGCAACGGCGTGAACGCCACGAACACCCCGATGGCCATGCCCCGCGCCACCTGCTTGGGGCTGCCGCGGAACCGTAGGATCCATTCATACGTTCGGCGCAGACGCGGGTGGGGACGCCGTGTCCTCGTGTTGGACTGCCTCTTCATCGTTCAGGATGCTCCTTGGTCATCGGACCCCAATGCCGCGATGGCCCTCTGAACGCGCCGCTTACGGCCCGAAGCCTGCTTCTCTGATCGATACGATCCTCCAGATCCCCCGCGTGCCGGTCACGCGCCTGGGGACGACATGGGTACGTGTCGTCACCCAGGGCAGCACGAATCCTCATCCGCCCGACGTAGCCAAATGATCCTACACGCGAAATCGCAATCAGCCAACCCCAAAGTGCAAAGTCTGCGGCACGCGGCGTGGGCGATTCGTGCACACGAAGCCCGTCCGTTGTCCGCCATGGCGTGAAGGTCGGCCAAAAGACTTTCCTGCAATGGTGCGCGGGGGTATTCTCAGGAGGAGCGAGAAGCGGTGGGTAGACCAGCGAGAGCAGGGGAGTTGTCGGTGAGGATCGTTGTCGCCACGGATTCATTCAAGGGTACGCTGCGGGCCTCGGAGGCCTGTCGGATCATCGCCGATGCGATTGCACACCGCCTGCCCGATGCCGAGCTGGTCATCAAGCCCATGGCCGACGGGGGAGAAGGCACGGCCGAGGCGATGATGGCCGCCGGCGAGGGGCGATGGGTGCCGCGGGCCGTCATGGGGCCGCTGCCGGAGATGCAGGTCGAGGCCGGTTTTGCCTGGTTCGATGCGGACAGGACCGCTGTCGTGGAAATGGCCTCGGCCAGCGGCCTGGAACTCCTGGGCCCCGATCAAATGAACCCCCTGCGGACCACGACCTGCGGTACCGGCCAACTCATCAAA
>DSDH01000271.1 GCA_011055475.1 Phycisphaerales bacterium
ATGGGGCGCAACGCGATCATCAGCGAGCCGGCTCGCGATATCCGAGAGGCGCTGCCGGCGGATTCCTCGGATGTGCCCGATGCCCTGTGCCGGGTGGTGATGGGGTGTCTGGAAAAGGACCCCAACGCGCGGATCGCGCAGACGTGGGATGCGCTGCTGGAGCAGCTAGTGCGCTTGGTTGAGCCCGTGCAGGCGGCGACGGAGTACCGCGTGTGCGGCCATTGCGGCTTCTGCTCACGCGCCCGGCTGCGGGTGGTGGCGTGCCCGTTATGCGGGGAGCATGATCTGCAGGTCCCATCGGTCCGGCACGTCGGCCGCGTGCCTCTCGGTTCGGCCGGTCTGGGGGGTTCGGTGGCGGCCGAGGCCAAGCCGCAGGAGCCGGTGCTCCTGCGGGTTCCGGCGGGACGTTCCGTCGTGGGCGCGAACATGACGTTCTTGATGGACCTCAAGGACCGGGCGTTCGCCGAAGGCGTTGATCCCAACGTCCTGACGGATCCCAAGGCGCACCGGGTCGAGTTGCGGGCCTACGAAATCACCCAGACGCCGATCACGGAGGCACAGTTCGCACGGTTCGAGCGGGAGAGCGGCTACCGCTCAGGCCGCCCGGCCGGCGGGCTCGGGCGCGCCGACCTGCCCGTCACGGGCCTGTCTTTCGAGGAGGCCGAGGCCTTTTGCGACTGGGCCGGGGGGCGGCTGCCCTGGCCGGATGAATGGGAGAAGGCGGCGCGCGGCCTGGACGGTCGGGCGTACCCGTGGGGCAATGCGTTCGATCCGGCCCGATGCGCCTGTCGGGAGGGCGGGGCGACGGGCGTGGCGCCCGTGGACGCACACCCGGAGGGTCGCGGGCCGTTCGGACTGCTGGAGTGCGTGGGCAACGTGGCCGAATTCGTCGATGGCGGCGAACGCGGCCACAAGTACGTGCTGGGGGGCAGCTTTTCGGACCGGTGTCGCTACCACGGTTTGCTGTGGGCGCGGTTGCGATTGAAGAAGCCGGGCGGGCGGGAGGCGGACATCGGCTTTCGAATGGTCCGCGACGTGGAGACGCCGGAGGCGTTCGAGGCGCGATTCGTCCGCGTCGAGGGCGAGGCGGTGGTCGGGTGCGATCCATCGTTGATCGCCGAGTTGGAGTGCTGCATCCCGTTGCATGAGAGGGTGCTGGACGAGTTGCGCCGGGATGCCCAGCGGCTGGTGACCCTGGCGCCCTACGACATCGGGGTGTTTGCCGTGACGAACGAGGAGTATTGGCGGTTCGTTGAGGAAACGCATCATCCGTACCCCTCGCACTGGCGGCGTGAGCCGTACGCCTGGACTTCGCGTCCGTTCCTGAATAAGTACCAGTATCATCCCGTGGTGCACGTCACCCATGCGGATGCGATGGCGTACTGCCGCTGGCTCACCGCCAAGGATCGGCGGTACGTCTACCGTCTGCCCACGCGGGAGGAATGGCAGGCGGCGGCCCGGGGACGCGAGCCGAGCATCTATCCGTGGGGCAACCAGTTCGACGCGGCCCTGTGCAATGGCGGCGAGGCGCACCGGCAGTCCACCGTCGACGTGCGGGCCTATGAGGCGGGCGACAGCCCGTGCGGTTGTCGGCAGATGACCGGCAACGTCTCGGAGTGGCTCGCTCATGAGGACGGGTCCATGCGTTACCTCCGCGGCGGCGGGTACGACGAGGCGTGCGAGCTGTTCGGCATGACGTTCTTCGAGATGAAGACGGATGAGCAGGGCGAGTTCGCCTCTACGGGATTCCGCCTGGTCAGACGGCCGGCGGGTTGAGAGGCGGTGTGATGGGCGCCGGGCCGTCATCCGCATCGCGCCGCCGCGACGCGAATCGCCCAAGAGAATCGTCGTCCAGTTCGAGCACTTCGGCTATTCCGCGGAGCGCATTGTGCTCGACAACGAACCGGTCAAGGGCCCGTTGTCGACGGACGTGCGACGGCCGCTGATTCTTCGCATGGAGCTCGCCAAGGACGGCCGCCCTTGATAAAACGCGGTCCCCAAAAAACTGGCTGATTTCGTGGAGAAAAGGCCTGTTTTCGCTTTCGGGACGAAGTCCTCGGCATTGGTTGCCGTTCATTGGAGCGGGGCGTCGCGTTCTCGCCGGATGGACTTTGTGAGACTGATGACGGTTCCGAGCGCCAGGACGAGAAATCCGAGTATCACGAGCCTCCAGTAGGCGATCTGTTTGGCAAGCATGTACACCCGTGCCCCCAGAGGTAGAAGCAGCATCGCGATACTCAGCCAATCTCGTACGCGCCACCACAGGAGCAGCGCGATGACCGCGGTGGCCGCAAAGACAACGGCATATCGCGAGTGGGGGGTGTTCGGCAGGACGTCGAAGATAAAGCCGGCAAGACAGACGACCCCGAAGATGCGCACCGCCGGACGGACTTCGTTGGCGAACCACAGGATCACAGCCATGCAACCCGTACCCACAACACCGGCCACCGCGCCGAACGGGGTCAACTGCCAACCGGCGGCCCTGTTGATGAACGTGTCGCTGCTGGAAAGCCCAAAGGCCGCAATCGCTACGGCCAGCAGGCAAACGTACGGTCGCCGCGTCACGAACCCATAGATGAGGAGGCCCGCGACAAAGGCGCCCCCACAGGTCAGTGTGTTCAGTTTCCAGGGATATTCGGGTGAGTAGCCCGCCGTCAGGAGGGTCCCCAGCACGTACGCGAGAACGATGTAGACCAGGGGCCGCCAGCCATGACGCAGCGAGACAATGGTCAGTCCCAACCCCATGAGGGCACAGTACATGGGCGGCCAGACGATGATGTCGAAGGTGAAGGCGCCCGTCGCCACGATCGATCTTTCGTAGATCGCCGCGCCCATCGCCGCCAGCGGTACGCAGGATACGGCCAAGTGCAACGGGCCGCAGCGGCTGTCCATGCGGCGCAGGATCTCCAGCACGAGCAGTGTCCCCAGGGCCACGGGGCCGAGGAACTCCCCCAGCCGGCGAGGCACGACGAACATATAGGCCGTGGCGTACTGATGGACACTCGAGGCGACCAGTATCAGCAGCGCCAGAACATACACCATCATCGGGGACTGCAGAAACGGCGCCTGTTCGCCGGGGGCTGCGGTTTTTGGTTTGGACCGAAGCCCCTCCATCCAGACCAGGCCCCCCAGGCCGAGCATCGCCACCCAGACAACGAACCACAGGCCGCGCCGCCCGACCTCGTTCGCCGGGTCAGCTTTCACGGTTTGGGCCATCAGAATGGGTCCGAAGTAGTTGGCGGCGATCAGGCCCGACAGGCCGACCAGCGACAGCACGCCGAACGGCATCTTCACAAAGCGCCGCATCGTCCAGAACTTGGCCGCGGCCAGGAGCGTGCCGATCAGGGCAGGAAGTACGGCCCAGCGGGGATCCCTCTCCACCACCGAGCCCAACGCCATGCTCGTAGCCACCATGTACAGGCCCAAAAGC
>DSDH01000481.1 GCA_011055475.1 Phycisphaerales bacterium
CATCTGCTCGGCGATGGTGTGGTATTCGCCCCGAGACGGCACGTGTGCGACTGTCGCCGCCGGCGTGGCGTGACAGAACGGCACGCTGGTCACCGTGCCCGTGGCCTTGCCCGCGGCATGAGCAATCTCGGCTATCGTCGTCACCGGCCGACCCTCCACGTCCACGCCGAGACGGCCGTTCTTCGTCTTGACGCCCGTGTTGAGGGCCGTGCCCGAAGCCGCGGAGTCGGTGGCCTTCTCGCGAAGGCCCTTGAAATCGGACCATGCCTTGGCCGGATCATAGGGGTCCACCCCGGCCGGCGACGTGTTGCATCCCAGTGTCACCGTGAACGCATCATAGGGCGGCCCGCCCCGTCGCCCATGTTCATAGTAGCTCGCGCAGTCGAAAGCGTTGAAACCCGCGCCGTCGACGATCATGAGCACCACATTCCGGGCTTGACCGGCGCAGGACCAAGCCGCGGTCACGACCAGAACAACAATCACCACCCATCCGAAACGACGCCCACCCCCACAATGTTGTGTTGTCATGTAACCGAATCTCCACAAGCATGATGCGCAGAATCATCAGAGACAGAAACAACGAGTGTACCCGACCGCCCTTCTTACCACAAGGGTACCCCGTCAAAGTCAACGACTCATACCCCATGGATATTGCATCCGTTCGCTGCATTCTGTCAAACGGCAACGTTGCTTTCCAGACGGTCAGGGGTGGTCAATTCACCCGAAAAAGGCGTTGCCGGGGCTTTGGGGGCGTGGTATAAGGGGGATTCTTATTCAGGGCGGGCCAACAGTCTTGGGCTCTAACGGGAGCGACCCGCCCGGTGTACAGGCATAAGCACAAGTTCCTGATCGGAAGTGGAGACATGGCATGAAGCGCAAGATGGCGACGATTGACGGCAACACGGCGGTGGCACACGTGGCGCACGCCACGAACGAGGTAATCGCGATCTATCCGATTACGCCAAGCTCACCCATGGGTGAGATGGCCGACGCCAAGAGTGCGGCCGGCCAAACGAATATCTGGGGCACGATTCCATCCGTCACCGAAATGCAATCTGAAGGGGGCGCCTCCGGAGCGGTGCATGGATCGCTGGCCGCGGGGGCACTGACGACGACCTTTACGGCCTCGCAGGGCCTGCTGTTGATGATCCCGAACATGTACAAGATCGCCGGTGAGCTTCTGCCGACGGTGTTTCACGTCTCCGCGCGGTCGCTGGCATGTCAGGCATTAAGTATCTTCGGGGACCACTCGGACGTGATGGCCTGCCGGCAGACGGGCTTTGCGCTGGTCGCCGCGGGCAACGTGCAGGAGGTCATGGACCTGGCCCTGATCTGCCAGCAGGCCACGCTGGCCAGCCGCGTGCCGTTTTTGCATTTCTTCGACGGCTTCCGCACCAGCCACGAGATCCAGAAGGTCGAAGAGCTGACCATGGACGATATGCGGGCCATGATCGACGAATCCTTGGTCGCCGCGCATCGCCAGCGGGCCCTGACGCCGGATCGCCCCACGCTGGGCGGCACCGCCCAGAACCCGGATGTCTACTTCCAGGGGCGCGAAACGGTCAATCCGTTTTATGCGGCCTGCCCGGACATTGTCGCCGAGACGATGGAGAAGTTCGCCAAGGTCGTAGGCCGCGAATACCGGCCGTTCGACTATATCGGGGCCAAAGACGCCGAGAAGGTCATCATCATCATGGGCTCCGGGGCCGAGACCGTGCACGAAACCGTGGACTATCTCGTCTCGCAGGGCGAGAAGGTCGGCATGATCAAGGTCCGCCTGTATCGTCCGTTCAGCACGAAGTACTTTGTCGAGGCCCTGCCGAAGACGGTGCGCAAGATCGCGGTGCTCGATCGAACAAAGGAGCCCGGCTCGCCCGGCGAGCCGATGTATCTGGACGTGCGGACCGCCCTGGGCGAGGCCATGAGCGACGGACTGGTCGCGTTCAAGGAGTACCCGCTCGTGCTGGGCGGTCGGTACGGCCTGGGCAGCAAGGAGTTCAGCCCGGCGATGGTCAAGGCCGTGTTCGACAACCTGGACGCCAAGACGCCCAAGAACCACTTCACCGTGGGCATCATCGACGACGTGGCCCACACGAGTCTGGAGGTCGATCCGGACTTCCACCTGCCCAGCAAGGCGTATACCGCCATGTTCTACGGGCTGGGGTCGGATGGCACCGTGGGCGCCAACAAGAACTCAATCAAGATCATCGGCGAGCAGACCGACAACTTCGCCCAAGGGTACTTTGTGTACGACTCCAAGAAGGCCGGGGCCGTCACGGTCAGCCACCTGCGCTTCGGCGAGGAGCCGATCCGCAGCCCGTATCTGATTGACAAGGCGGACTTCGTGGCCTGCCACAATCCGAGCTTCCTCGAGAAATACGACATGCTCGGCCACGTCAAGCCCGGCGGTACGTTCCTGCTGACGAGCATCCACGGCCCGGACGACGTCTGGGACACGCTGCCCTACGAGGTCCAGGAGCAGATCATCAAGAAGAAGCTCAAGTTCTACGTGATCGACGCCATCCGCATCGCCGAGGACCTGGGGCTCGGCGCCCGCATCAACGTGATCATGCAAACGGCCTTCTTCAAGATCAGCGGCGTCATCGACCCCGACACGGCGGTCAAGGCCATCAAGGACGCCATCAAGAAGACCTACGGCGCCAAGGGCGACAAGGTCGTCAAGATGAACAACGAGGCGGTGGACGCGGCGCTGGATAAGATCCATCCCGTGAAGGTGCCCGCCAAGCCCACCAGCAAGACCCACATGGCCAGTTGGGTCCCGGACGATGCGCCCGAGTTCGTGCGGACCGTGACCGCCGAGATCATGGCCGGCCGGGGCGACGAGCTTCCGGTCAGCAAGATGCCCTGCGACGGTCGCTTCCCCACGGGGACCACGCAGTACGAGAAGCGCAACATCGCCGTACACATCCCCGTGTGGGAGCCCGACGTGTGCATCCAGTGTGGTCAGTGCTCGTTTGTCTGCCCACATGCCTCCATCCGGATCAAGGCCTACGATCCGAAGGAGCTCGACAAGGCCCCGGAGACGTTCAAGAGCGTCGATGCCAAGGGCAAGGACCTGGCCGGAATGAAGTTCACGGTACAGGTGGCCCCGGAAGATTGCACCGGCTGTCAGGCGTGTGTGATCAACTGCCCGGCCAAGGAAAAGGGGCCGGATGGCCAGCCCACGGGCCGCAAGGCCATCAACATGGCTTTGCAGGAACCGCTGCGACTGGCCGAGCGTGAGAATTTCGCGTTCTTCCTGTCCATTCCCGAGACGGACCCGTCCAAGTTCAAGCGCGAGAGCGTCAAGGGCAGCCAGTTTGTGCGGCCGCTGTTCGAGTTCAGCGGGGCCTGCGCCGGCTGCGGCGAGACGGCCAACGTCAAGCTGCTGACGCAGTTGTTCGGCGACCGGCTGATGATCGCCAACGC
>DSDH01000723.1 GCA_011055475.1 Phycisphaerales bacterium
CTTGGCGCGCACGTGAAGTCGGCGCAGTCGATTCAGAGGGCCCGGGCCCAGAAGACCGAACACGACCACGGCGAGCATACCAACAGAAAGGGGCCGTCGGCAAAGGTAATGGACGGCCAGGCTCAGCCCTGTTTGTCGTCGGCCAGCGAGAAAGGCGCGGACGGTCTCAGCGCGGAGCGTGGCCAGACGGGCCCGAAGGCGGTGAATACGGTTGTGGCGGCGCCATGCCTCCTCGGTGAAGGCGGGTCGCGCCGCCGGGTCGATTTCGATGCCGGCCTCGCGACAGAGGGCCAGGCCGGCGGGCTTCCAACGGCCCTTCTCGATGACGTGCTCGTAGACGATGGGCGGCTCATAAACGCCCCAAAAAGGCTCATCGAAGGTTTCACTCAGTTGGCTTCCGATGAGCTCGAACTGCCAGGGGCTCAGGCCGGGAACGAGCAAACGCCGGAGCGTCTCCACGCGCCACAGGGCTGCCTGCAGCGTGACCCGATAGGGGTCGCCCGGCTCGAAACCGCCCAAGCCGGGCTCGTGGTGCAACGGATGCGGCGGCGGCAGGATCGAGTACAGGCGCAGGCAGCCGACGTGGTGATCGAGGCCGAGCTGAACGAGCCGGACGAGCCGGTCGGTCTCCACGGGGCGCACCAGGAAGAAGTCCTCGAGCAAAAGGATCACGTAATCGCCGCCAAGCTGATCGAGCATCCGACGCAGGTTAACGCTCCAGGTGTGGTCGGGTCCGCAGCGAAGGACCGTGACGTGCGGATCGTCGAAGCTCCTTTCGTTGGTGCCGAGGTAAACCCGAAACGGGCAGTCCGGCCAGCGCCGGTCCAACAACGTGAAGAACGGCCGCCACAGATCGCTGTAGGCGTCGCAGGAGACGACCAGCAACGGCACGTCCGCGGCACGGCAGACAGCGGCATCGGGATGGGCAGGGCGCTCCGTCACAGCAGATATCCGGCGGCGGCCAGGTCGGTTTCGATCAATGCCTGGGTACGGCGATTGTCGCGACGGTACTCCTCGAAGAGCCACTCGCGGTAGTCGGCGGGCAACGTGCGGAAATAATCCGGGCCGGTGCGTTTGATCCAGCGGTTGTCAAAGAGGCGATTCAGGCGGCCCGCCACGCGCAGGGCCAACGAATGCTGGAGGTCGGCGCTGAGCATATAGGGATTGTCGGCCATGGGATGGGCGCGGGCGTGTCCGGGCCGAAGCGTCCGGTAAAGCCACACCGCGCAGCCGTCCGGGATCATGCCGCGTGGGTTGTGCCGACGACTCTTCAAAAGGCGGTTCAGATGGCGCATGATAGCCAACGTCTGGGACGAAAAGTGCACGTTGGTCCGGCGATCGTCGAGGTTGCCGGGAACCGGCACGTCGAGGAAGCGGCGCAACCGCTCGACCGTCGCCGGCCGGTCGGTCCACAACCGCTCCATACACTCGACCAGCAGGTTCGCCCCGAACAGGTCGCGGTAGAGTTCGACAAGGCGGCTGTACTTGAAGTACTCCACCAGGAGCGTGTTTTGCAGCACGCCCGGATCAGGGGATTCACCGGAGACGGCCGGGTCCATGAGAAAGCTCCTGAACGGGGCCCAGCCGCCCATGCGGATGTATTGCATATACGACGAGATCAGCATGTCGCGCTGATTACGGATGAACAGAAGGATCTTGGCCTGCGGGTAGAGCACCCGCAGCGTTCGGGCGACGAAGGCGGCGTTACGGCCGGTCAGTGACAGGCCCGAGAGAACCTCGTGCGACAGGCCGTGCAATCTCGGCGTCGGCAAGGGTGCGGGATGCGTCTGTCGGTGCGCGGCGAACAACGCGTCGATCCGTCGGGCGAAGCGATCACGGTCGAACACGTGCTCGGGCGACATCACGATCGTCCGGACCTCCGCGACGAAGGCTTGATTAATGGCGTCCTGCGGGTCGCCGGCCCCTAGAACGACCGCCGACAATTGTGGAAACAGGCATTGCTGCAGCCAGGTCGAGGCGGCCTTGGGCAGGCCGATATGCACGAAATCAACGGGGGTGTCGGTCATGACGCTTCTGGCTCCAGGTGTGTCGAAGTCACAGGCCGGATGATAGGTCGACCACGGTGAAACACTCGGCCGACGGTGCGCCGCAGATAGGGGACATAGCCTTCACGCGGTCGGGCGGCGTAGTCCACGGGATAGCCCAGGAGCTCATTGGCCCGGCGGATGGCGGCACAGGCGCGTAGCCGTGCGCGTTGTGCGGGCCCGATCCGCCGACGCGGCAGGATGGCGAAGCCGCCCTGCTTGCGCCCGCGGGATGGGCCCTGCACGTCCCCGTTCACATGGGTGAACTGCTCGTATTGCCGATAAGCACCACTGAAGGGCAACTCGCAGGCGTCGCACAGGTGTCGCATCTGGTTGTCGGGATCGCGACAGAAATCCTCGTACCGAAAGATCGGCACCTGGGAGTCCACGAGGGCCTGCACGTAGCGCCGATAGGGCTCGGCGAACTCCTCCAGCGGCACCGACCGCGAGAGCCACACGTCGATGGCGTCACGGACGAACGCGAAGGGGCGCACGAGGCAACGCTCCCGAAGGGCCTCCAAAGTCACCAGGCGATTCGGCGGGCGGTGGTCGTTCTCCGGACAGGGGGTAAAGTTGAGGAATGACCATTCGCGCATCACGAGGTGAAGGCCGCGGCGGTCGCAATGGTTCTCGATTTCGACAAGATTCTCCACGAAATCCTCGGACTGCAAGGTGATGCCGTACCAGGCGGCGGCCTGGTCGCGCACGGTCGTCAAAGCCGGCGTGCCGGGCGCTCCCGTGCCCCCGCCGAGGGGGTGAACCTCGCTGAGGATCACCACCCCGGGCAACGCCCCCAGACAGCGATTGAGCAACGTGCCGCCCGACCGGGCATAGCAGATCATCAGAACCACGGCGTGCTTACCTCCACGGCCGCCGGCAATCTGGCCATGGATTCCCGCCGTCGGGATGGCCAAGCCGGCGGACGGGCCGTTTGTTCACAAAGACGGTTCATTCCAATCCGCCGGATGGTGAGCCCATGCGTTCGGGCCGGGCGAACCAGGTGGCGGTGAACTCGAGAATCCATCGGCGTATATGGCCACAGGCCAGGGCGGCAGCGACTGACATGGCCACGCCGACGCCGCCCAGAAAGACCGCCAGAGGCCAGCGGTCGCTGGGGTGAGGCACAACGTAGCGAACAAGGAGACCGACGGTGGCGGCCGCGGCGCCGGGGGCCAGCACATCGGCCAGCAGCCAACGCAAGGCAGACTGCTGGAGAATGACGCGACTGGCGTAGGGGATGAGAATGAAGAGTTTGCCCGCGACGGTCACCATGACCCACGCGGCCGCCGCCCCGATCACTCCCCAGCGGTCCACGAGAACCGCGAACAGCGGCACGAAGGCGATGAGGGACACGATATTGATCCACATGGGAACATGGGATC
>DSDH01000159.1 GCA_011055475.1 Phycisphaerales bacterium
GAACCGGTTTCGCCGCATCTTGACGCGTTGGGAAAAGAAGCCGGAGAATTACCTGGGGCTGCTTCATCTGGTCTGTGCAACAATCACATTTCGTTGTGCAGGGTTATTCGGATAGGCTCTTAGGGTGCCGACGAGCCGACCATTTCGTGAAAACGCGACCAAATGCCGGGGATCGTATTCACACGGAAGCCCCTGCGTGTGAGCCTCGACAATCATATTCACGAGCCCCGTCAAAAACGCTGGCGTCCTCTTCGTCCCCTTTTGTTTGTTCATGGGCAGAGGGCACCGGGGATTCAGCATGGCCCTGAGTTCTGTAAACAGGTTCTTCGCCTGTTCGGCATTCATCAATAGTGGCTCAATCTTTGTCCGAAGGGCCTCGGCCCGAAACGAGAAGTATGCCTGTAGAAGACGGCCGTATTCCGTCAAGCGCCCAGACCGTGTGATAACGTGTGTTGTTGAAAGACCTCGAGATTGGAGACTTTTGCGAATGGCATCGAGATCCGGAACATTCAATGTTCCAGACCCGCGTTTCACGTAGCCCGAATCCTGGCTGATCGTCTTGACTTCGGCCCAGAATGAAAGGGGCCGATTCAGAAAGGTTGGCTCCGCTCTCATTCGGAAGCCTCTTCGAAGGCCGCGACGAAGTCGGCGAGGCTCTGACCCAGAGCATCGCATATCTGTGCGATCTCGATCAGGTCCAATCGCCGTTCGCCGGATTCATACTTGCTGACGAAGGATTGTGGCCGGCTCAAGCGCCGGGCCAGTTCTGCTTGACTGAACTTGGCCTTGCGGCGATACTGACGGAGCAGTGTTCGCAGAATGTCGTACCGGTACTGTGTGCCTTGCGGTCGCATGCAGGAATGATAGACAGTCTTTGACTGATATCCCAACTTGGGATAATCCCTCAACCTTTGTTTTGTGGAGACGTTCAGGTGCAGACACTCCTGTGCGACAACGTGGGTGCCATTTCTGTGTCACCTCTTAAAGGTCAGCTCCTGAAGTGGGTGGGTAATAAGCAGCGGTTTGCCCGACAGATTGTGTCTTATTTCCCATTGGAATTCGGGACATACTACGAGCCGTTTCTGGGCAGCGGAGCAGTACTGGCCACGCTGATGCCCACGAGGGGAGTTGGTTCTGACGTGTTCGAACCACTCATGGAGATATGGCGAACGCTCCAGTCGGCTCCAGAGACACTCAAACGCTGGTATCGTGAACGATGGGAACAGATGGCTGCCGGGGACAAGGTCAACGTCTACAACGCGATAAGAGCGATGTATAACGCAGCGCCTAATGGCGCAGACCTTCTGTTTCTTTGTCGAGCGTGTTATGGGGGCGTCGTCCGGTTTCGTAAGGCCGATGGACACATGTCGACGCCGTGCGGCTCTCACAAGCCTATCGCGCCCGAAACCTTCGCGCACAGGGTCGACGAATGGCACGAGCGGATTCGTGGTTGTCAGTTCCGAACGATAGCATACGAGGATGCATTTGCCATGGCGGAGTCTGGCGACCTGGTTTATTGCGATCCCCCATATGTACATAGCCAGACCATTCTGTACGGAGCGCAGGACTTTAGCTTGCAACGGTTGTTCAAAGTGATCGCGGATGCCAAAGATCGAGGTGTTCACATTGCCCTTAGCATTGACGGTACGAAACGATCGGGCCGGCATACTTGTCATCTTCCTGTTCCTGGGGGCTTATTTCAGCGCGAAGTCCTCATTAGCTGTGGTCGGTCCATGCTCAAGCGGTTTCAGATGAACGGCCAGGATCTATCTGGGGAGGTCGTGGCTGACAGATTGCTGCTGACCTACTGATCCGACCGCATGTCCGACCTGTCACCTCGGGCTCTGGTGCGCGGATGCTCTGGCTCCCGCCTGGAGTCTTGCGTGCTGTCCAGGGCCTCGTTGAGGGCGCCGGAGCGGAAACCCTGCAGATCGAGCCCGATGTAGAGGAAGCCCAGCGATTTGAGGCCTTCGACGATTCGGCCGCGGACGGCCGGGTCGATCACGCGGGCCATCTCCTCCGGCCGGACCTCGATCCGGGCGACGTCGCCGTGGTGACGCACGCGAAACTCCACGAACCCCAGCGAACGCAGCAGGGCCTCGGCCTTCTCGACCTGTTCGAGCCGCTCGGCGGTGATCTCCAGGCCATAACGGATGCGCGAGGCCAGGCAGGGCGAAGCCGGTACATCGGCCGTCTCCAGCCCGACACGGCGGCTCAACTCGCGGATATCGGCCTTGGTCAGGCCGGCCTCCATCAGCGGCGCCCGCACCCCCAACTGCGCCGCCGCACGGTTACCGGGCCGATAGTCATCCTGGTCGTCGAGGTTGTTGCCGCACACGACGTGCCCGTAGCCTTCGCGCTGGGCGATGGCCAGAAACGTCCCGAACAGATGGCTCTTGCAGTGAAAACACCGATCGGGCCGGTTGGCGGTGTAGGCCGGGTCGTCCATCTCATCGACGGGCACCTCGCGGAGCGTCGCCCCCGCAGCCGCGGCGACCCGGCGGGCCTGCTCATGCTGGTGGGCCGACAGCGACCCGCTGACGCCGATACAGGCCAGCACGTTGTCCGGCCCCAGCGTCTCGACGGCCGCCTTGAGCAGAAAAGCGCTGTCCACGCCGCCCGAATAGGCCACGACCACGCGATGCAGCGAGCGGAGGATCTCTTGCAGCGACTTGTACTTTTCATCCACACCCACAAGCCGATGGAGGGATTTGAACCCTCAACCCCAGCTTTACGAAAGCTGTGCTCTACCGTTGAGCTACATCGGCGAACGGCGATACTATAGCGTCGGGCGCTCTTTTTGTAAAGCCCGCGGCGGCGATTTCCGGCAGTCGGGCGCGGCGATTCGGCCGGTGTATGCTTGTGAGCCCGCCGCAAACGGGTACAATGCATCGACGCGGGGGACAAGTCGGACCGACGCTTGGCCGATGCAGAACGTGGAGGCCGATCAAGTGATTTTGAGGTGTGAATGAGTCTGGAGCCCTTCTTCAAGCCGCGATCCGTGGCCATCGTGGGGGCCAGCCGCACAAAGGGCAAGGTAGGCTACGAGGTGCTCTCGGCCATGGTCCGGGCCGGATACGAGGGCGACCTGTACGCGGTGAATCCCTCCGCCGACGAGATCCTGGGGGTGAAGTGTTATCCGGACCTTAACAGCATCGGAAAGACCCCCGATCTGGTGGTCGTCGTGGTCGCCGCCGAGAAGGTGGTGGACGTGATCCGAACGTGCGCCCAACTGGGCGTTCGGGCGGCGACCGTGATCTCCAGTGGGTTCAAGGAGACCGGCCCCTCTGGGGCGCAACGCGAGCAGGAGATCGTGCGGATCGCCCGGGCCGCGGGGATGCGGATTATCGGGCCCAACTGCATCGGCGTGATGTGCCCGGCGGCCAAGCTCAACGCCAGTTTCGGCGGCGATTTGC
>DSDH01000683.1 GCA_011055475.1 Phycisphaerales bacterium
CCTGGGAATCATCTACAAAACCCTCACGCACGATTGGATTTTCGAGGACTTCCCAAGCTTCACAATAGCCAACACTTAGAGCAAAAAACCTTCGGAAATTGGAGTGGATTTTTATCATAGGAGGCGAAGATGAGCAAGCAATGGGTAGTCGTGATGCCGGCGATCCTGGCGATCTGCGCGGCGCTGCGGGCGGGCCTGGTCAGTTAGTGGCCCATGAACGAGGGGACCGGGCAACGGGTCAACGATCTTTCGGGGAACGGCTATTCGGCGTTCCTGGGCGACAGCGACGCCGCGGAGGCCGCCGATCCCCCGTGGGTGAACGACCCCGTCCGCGGGCCGGTGCTCGAATGGACCGGCAACGCCGAGCCCGAGTGGATCAATCTGGATGCCTACGTCGATGACTTCTCGGTGCTTAACCAGGGCACGATCATGGCGTGGGTGAAGCTGCCCGGCGGGCAGGATCCGGACGTGATTCTGGCGGCGTCGAATTCCACGCTGGGGTCCACGGAGATACGGTTCTTCTACGACGGCAGCTATCAGAACATTCCGGGCATCCGATACGACGTGCGGACCGAGGTCGACACTTACTTTCAGCTTTCGAGCTTTCCCACAGACCCGAGGGGCGACACCTGGCGTCACGTGGCGGTGACCGTGGCCGCCGACGGCACCGTGGGGCTGTACGTCGACGGCGTGCTGAGAACGACCGGCCGGGAGGTAGGGTTCTTCAGTGCCGTGCCCGGCCTGAACACCATGTCCATCGGCCGTAACATTGACAACACACAGCCCAGCGGAATCCAGTGGCCCTTCTACGGGCGCATGAGCGATCTGGCGGTGTTCGATACGCCGTTGCCCGACGCCGCAATCCGAGCGGTCCGCGAGGGCTTGGACATCTTGAGTGTTCCGACTGCGGTCTACAGCGGCACACCTGCCGTCGGCCGCACACACGTCGATCCGGCGACCGTGCTGACCTGGCAGCCGCCTCTGGAGGTGGCTCCTTCGGCGTATCACGTGTACCTGGGGGCCGACCCGAATGCACTGGGTGATCCGGTCTACTCCGGAGCGGCCACAACCTACGATCCGCAGGGACTCGATATGGCGACGACCTATTACTGGCGGGTCGACGCGGAAGACGCCGAGGGGACCATTTACCCCGGTCTGAGCATGTACTTCACGACGGCCGGCCTGGTCGAGTCGCCGGTTCCCGTCAACGGCAAGGAAGGCGTTGATCCGTACAACCTGACGCTGGCGTGGACCGGCGACGCGTACATCGCGGCGTACGATGTGTATCTGGGCACCAGTCCCGATAGTCTGGCCTTCCAGGCGACGGTGACTGAGCCCGGTGTGCTGCTTGCCGACTTGGATGAATTCACCCATTATTTCTGGCGGGTGGACACGCGCGATAGTGAGAGCGGACTGATCGCGGAAGGGCCCGTGTGGACGTTCAGCACGGGCGGCCTTGTGGCCTACTGGACCCTGGATTCCCTGCTGGGCGGGATCGCCGTGGATGTCGTGGGCGGAGCCGACGGCGTTCTTCAAAGCGAACCAAACAGCGTCACGGGCGTAATTCCCGACCCGAACCTGCCGGGCGCTTTTGGCAAGGCGATTTGGCTGGACGGCGTGGATGACTACGTCGACGCGGGTGACCAGGACCACCTGGAGGGTCTGCCGGGGATGACGGTCTCGCTGTGGGCCAAGCCGGCGACTACGGCGGGCGGCGCCCGGGTCATCGAGCATGAGGACGTCTTCTACTTCTACCGAGACGGCGCCCGGTATCGCTTCACCGTGCACGGCACCAGCGGCAACGCGGCCAGCGCCTACCTGATTGTCCCGGGCAACTGGAATCACGTCGTGGCCACGACGGACGGCGTGCAAACGAAACTGTACGTGGACGGCGTCTTGCAGGCCACCGTGGCCTCCGGGCCGATGCCGACCAGCGTCCATCCGCTGAGCATCGGCGCCCGACGCAGCGCGGGTGGACCGCCGGACACGAACCAGTTCTTCGCCGGCGCGATCGACGACGTGCAGATCTACTCGGCGGCGTTGACGGCCGAGAGCATCGCGGCGCTGTACATGCGCAGCTCGCTGGCCCTGGAGCCGGCACCGGAACGGGGCGCGATTGACATGCCGCTCGAGAGCGATCTGACGTGGCAGGCCGGCGCCGAGGTGGTGAACTACGACGTCTACCTCCAGCCGGACAGCCTGGCGGGGGCGACACCCGTCGCACCGGAGCTGACCGACACCCTGTACGATCCGGGGATGCTGGATCTGTTCACGACCTACTACTGGCGCGTCGATTCGCGGGACGCCTTCGGCCAAGTGCTGGAAGGCAACGTCTGGTCGTTCCGGACGGTTCCGCCGCGGGCGGTTTCGCCGACTCCGGCCGACGGCGCCGAAGAGGTGCACCCGGATGTTGAGCTGAGCTGGCTGCCGGGCGGTATCGGTGCGTTCACCTACGATGTGTACCTGGGGACGGATGCGGACGACTTGCAGCTCGTCGCCGGCGCACATGACGGCACGTCCTTCGATCCGGGCATGCTGGACTGGGCGACCCCCTATTACTGGAAGGTGGACCAGCGGCAGAACGACGACGTGTTTGAAGGATTGGTCTGGACGTTCACCACGATCGTCCCGCTCTGTGATCCGCCGCTGCCGGGTGACGTGGATGGCGACTGCATCGTGAACCTGGCCGATCTGGCGATCATGGCCATGGAATGGATGCAGTGCAATCGCATCCCCGCGGATGCCTGTCCGTAAACGTCCGGTTGATCATGCACGCGATGGAGAGGGCCCTGACGAAGGGTCAGGGCCCTCTCTTTTCTCTGTCGCCGCCGGCCATGATGGGGCCACAGCGCGATTTATGGGGAAGGGCAGCGATGCGTTTTGTTCAGGCTGTGACATGGGTGCTGGTCTTGGGTTTGACCGCGATGGTCTGCCAGGCATCGTTGGTCGCGTATTGGCCGCTGAATGAGGGCGCCGGGCAGGTCGCCGGGGACGTGAGCGGTCATGCGATTCATGGTGTTCTCGGTGCGAGCGACCAGACCGAGGCGTCCGACCCGACCTGGGTGATCGATGAACAGCGCGGCGCGGTTCTGGAATGGCAGGGTGACGGCGGACCGGCCCAGTGGGTCGATCTGACGCGGCACCTGGACCGCTTTCGCCACCTGAATCAGGGCAGTATCCTGGCGTGGGTTCGCCTGCCGGCCGGCGATGCGGTGGATGCCATCCTGGCCGCGTCGGATTCGCGCGACCCGTCCAGCGAGATTCGCTTCTTCTACGATCCGAGCTACGCCGCGATACCGGGCCTGCGGTACGACGTGCGGGAGGAGGGCGACACGTTCTTTCAGATCTCCACGTTTCCCATCGATCCGGGGGATAATCAATGGCACGCCGTCGCGGTCACCGTCGATGA
>DSDH01000603.1 GCA_011055475.1 Phycisphaerales bacterium
TCGAGCAAGGGGCTTAGCTCACCGGCGTTGAAGCTGCGCACAATCGGATCAAATCGCACCGCATCTCCTAGATCAAATATCAAAAATCAAAAATCAAATATTTTTGCTTTTTGCTATTTGCTATATCACGGGTACGGTACCCATTCGTGCAGCCACCAACGGGCATATTCACTCAGGTCATGCAGATCGACGCGGCCATCCTCGGTCAGATCGCCCGCGAGTTCCATGGAGCGACGGACACGACAGTTGCTCGCCGCATGAATCCAGGTGATCGGCATCTTCAAGGCGTTCGAATCATCGCGATCTCGAAGCCAGTTCAGGCACAGGATGCAGATGAAGGGCATGCCGAATTCGCGTTCAACGATCTTGACCAGACTCGTCTGCACATGGCCGTCACGCGGCAGGACGCCGGGGATACAGTCGTTCGGATCGACCATCGCCAACGAGGGCCGATGACAGACCAACAACAACCCGACAATACAGGCGGCAATATTCGCCGTGACATTCTGTCGCGATCCTTGGGCCATAGATTTTTGCTTTTTGCTATTTGCTTTTCTAACGGTATATCTCCGTCGCCAACTGCAATTTCTCGAACGACCGATTGGCCCCTTCCAACGGGAGAGCGATCCGGGGCCCCGGCTGCGCGAAGAAGTCCGCCCAGGTCCAATGGCCTGGGTCGTCCGGCATGATGCTGTAGAACAGCACCTCCGCCGGATAAACGGGGTTCGCCGACCACGTCGCGTGCTGCGACCGACGCAACGTGTGTTCGGTCACACGCCCCGTCGTCGCCAGCAGGGCCAACAATTCCAGCCAGCCCGCCTCGGCCTTGTAAGACCCGGCGGGCCAGACATACTGTGGCCTCGGAGCGGTCAATCCGCCGATCACCTGCGCCAGCGCACACGCGTCGTAAGAGCCGGGCACGGTCTTCCCGGCTCTGCCGTAGGCCTCCGTGTCCAAGGCCGTCTGCCAGGCCGGTCCGAGATCGTTGGCCCACGTTTGCAGGGCCTCGATCCGCCGGGCATAGTGCCCCGCGTCCAAGAGCAACTCGGACACATTGCCGTCCACGGGCCACAAGTGTCCGACAAGGACGGGCGTAATCCCCAGCCATTGACACGTCTGGCCCGCACGTGCCAGGGCGTCTTGCACTTGCTCATATCGTTCCTGCGTGCTCAACGCCGTGGCCCCGCAGAAAACGTGCGTGAAGCGGCCCGATACCGCATACAAGCACGCCTCGGCCAGCCCCGCCGCGTCGTCGAGCTTCACGAAAACGCCGACGAGGCCTTCGACCGTCCGGACCCTATCCATCCGAGCCAGCATGACACATTCCATCGTTCTCTCCCACTACGGGCTCGCGTCAAACGTGCCGGCCGTGGTCCATGCGCCGCTAATGAGCTTCTGAATGTACATCTTGTCCACATCGGCATCGTCTTGCTTGAGCCGCCAGGCGCCGTTCTTGCCCACGCCGCCCTTCCAGGACAGATTGACGCCGATGGTCAGGTTGGTCGGACTGTTCACAAAGAAGTTCGTCATATTGGTGAGGACGTTGCCGTGCAGCAGGATGTCGTCGATAGCGCCGTTTATCAGCGTCTGGCCGGCAAGCATGACATTGTAGAGGATCACCACGCGATTGAGCTTCGCGCCGCCCTTCACCGGGTTGGCGTAAAGATCAAAAGTATTGCCGATCAAGGACACGTCCGACACCGTTCCGCTGCCGTCCGCCATGCGGAGTTGGAAACCGTTCGTGGAATACATATAGTTATTGGCAATGTGGACGCCCTTGATGTTTCCCGTCGAACCCGAAAGCACGTCGGTACGCACGCATTGACAATCCGTCAGTTGGTCCTTTGTGGCCAGGTGGTTACCGACGATCAGAATCTTCTCGATGTTGCCGCTTCCTGCGATCGAGACCCGGACGGCATACATTGCTCCGCCGCCTTGCGATAAGAAATTGTTGCCTTGCACCGTCACCTCAGTGATCGGGCCATTGACACCCTCGCCATTCTCCAGCCACAGGTAGCCATGTCGAATCGTATTACCTTGAAGCAGAATCCTGCGGATCGCCGTTCCGTTCGCATACGTTCGGAGCGTGACACCCGGCACAGGGCTCTGCCCATCCTCGCCTCCACAGACATTTCCTTGGAGAAGGATCTGGTCGATGGTCTCGTCGGCCGCAATGGCGTAGAGCTTGATGGTGGGCGAGACGTTCCGGACAAACGAGCACGCATAGACATGCCCCTTGACCCACAATCCGGCCCTGACCTGACATTGCTGAATGCTGCTATTCCAGATGGGCGCGTCGGTTCGCCCATGAAAAATCAGATCGTCGGCCCAGTTGCCACTGCTCGTGGCCTGCGCGGAATGCAAGCCTGCAAAGACAATATCATGTTGGCCTTCACCGCTACTGACCTCGCCGTGCCACCGCGCCGCCTGGGCGAGGTGGGCGACGTTCTTCACGCCCGTACAGTTCGAGACCGTGCAGTAGGCGTTCGTCCCTCGAAGACTGAACCCCTCATACCCGCATTCGTTGGCCTCGCACCGATGGACATGAACCCTCTCGCAGCGCGTCAGGCACACGCCATAATTCCGGGCGTAAGCGGGTATCGTCGTGGCGTAGGCCACGCCCTCGACCATGCAATCCTCGATGACCGAATCCGTGCACTGATCCAGCAGAATCCCAATGTGATGAATGTTCGTGGCGTAGATGACCGGATCGCCCACGCCTTGCCCGGCGTCGAGGCGAATGCCGCGAATCACGACGCGGGTGTTCCCGCCGCCGGAGTCGCCCGCCCCCTCATTACGGATGAGCGCCGACACCGGAACCGTGTCGGTGAACATCGTGACCTGGTTGGCGGGTGCCTCAAACTGATGATCGGCCGGCACGACGACCCGGTTGCCCTCTGCGAACTCTAACTCCACATTGGACCGCAGGAGGATCGGCGCGGTAATCCGGTACGTCCCGGCCGCACACAGCACACGGCCGCCGTTCCGGCCCGCCTCACTCAGCGCCGCATTGATTTCTTCCTGGTCCGCCTCGCCGTCGCATACCCAGCCCCCTTCGTGAATGGCCATCGCACGCAACTCGGGACTTGCGTCATGCGGGACCACCAGCAAGGGCTCTCGGAGACCACGGGAGCGGTCTAATAGTGTCCTACGCATGGCTTTAACTCCTTGAATCAATCCACTCTGAACTGCCCTCCTCCATATCGTTCGGGTCGTTGACCTCGATGGCGTTGACCTGCCGGGCCCGCAACAGCAGTGCTTCATACTCCTGCATCAGTTGGGCCTTCGCCGTCATCGACGCCTTGACGCGCACCGCGATGGCCGCCGCGAGCCGCAAGCTGACCACTTCCACCAGCAGCGGATGCCACTTCGTCTCGTCGTCCAGGTCGGTCACGTGTCGCACGACCA
>DSDH01000488.1 GCA_011055475.1 Phycisphaerales bacterium
ATGAGGCCCTGTTGCGCACCCTGCCCGAACGCGGCGACCTGGTTCTGCTCGACCGTATGGATCACGCCTCCCTCATCGACGGGGCGACCGCCGGGTCGGCCCGCTTCAGGCGGTATGACCGCAGCGACCGTTCTCGCCTGGAACGCCTCCTGGCCCGGGAGGGCCCCCGCCGCCGATACATCGTGACCGAGAGCGTCTTCAGCATGGACGGCGACACTCCCGATCTGGCCCGGCTGGTCGAGCTCAAGCGGCGGCATGATGCCATCTTGATCCTCGACGAGGCCCACGCCATCGGGTGCCTGGGCCCGACCGGCGCCGGTCTGGCCGAGGCCGCGGGGCTGCTCGACGAGATCGACATCGTCGTTGCCCCGCTGGGCAAGGCCCTGGCCGCATCGGGCGCCATCGTCGCCGGCCCCAGGGTGGTGATCGACTATCTGGTCAACAGGGCCCGGGCCTTCATTTACACCACGGCCCCCCCACCGGCCCACTGCGCCGCGGTACTGGCGGCGATGGATATTGTCCAAACCGAACCTGAGCGGCGGCACCGCCTGGCCAGGAATACCGAGCGCCTTCGTGGCCGACTTGCCGAGATGGGACTGTCCGCCCCCGGTAGGATGCACATCGTGCCGATCCTGCTGGGCTCGGCCGACCGGGCGGTGAAAATCTCACGGGACCTCTTGGATCGCGGCTACTTCGTCGCGGCGATCCGGCCCCCAACCGTGCCGCCGGGGACCGCCCGCCTGCGGGTCAGCGTGCAGGCTGATCACACTGACGACCAGATCGACGGCCTGTGCGATGCACTGCATAAGATAGTGCGAGAGGAGGGTTGTGCGGGGAGTCTCTGAAAAGCGAGACGCTATTCACGCCCGCTTCCGGCCCCGGACCCAGAAGAAGATCAGGAAGGCCGTCCCCAGCGCGGCCATATAGAGGCCCAGGTTCTGCGACTCCGTCCCCCCCTGATAGATCACCCACCACTTGTCGTACAGGAAGGGGTTGTCGTTCCGTAGCATCTCCAGGCCAAACCGCGCGCAGCCATACAGAATGAACATCAGGCTGAACGTGGTTCCCGGCCGCGACCGCCCCGCGAAACGCCAAAACAGGTACAGGATGAGGAACAACAAAGCGGCGTTGGCCGAGGAGTACAACTGCGTCGGATGCACCGGCCTGGCCTGACACGGCCCACGGGTCACCTGCTCAAGCTGCTCGTCCGTCAAGAGGCGGCGTGGCTTGAGGGGGGCCTGCAGTTTCACCGCATCCTTCTCGACCGGGTACCATTGGCCGTCCTCGCCCAGATACCCGAAATACTCGGCAGGCAACTCCAGCAAGGGCTCGGCGCGGTTCCGCCCAAGGTCCGGGAACACCTGGTTAAGGTACGCCGGCGAGCCGTAGGGAAACCGCACGCCCAGGGGGCCATCGGTGACCTTGCCGAAGCAGCAGCCGTTCAAGAAGCAGCCGATCCGCCCGAACGAAAGCCCCAACATCAGCCCGATGCTCAGCACGTCCAGGTACATCCGCACCGGCAGTCGCCGCGCGAATAAATAGATCAGCACCATGGCGACGGCGAGGATCACTCCGCCCAAGTAGACCAGCCCCCCCTGCCAGACCGCCAAGACCGACAGCGGATCGTCGCGGTAGTTGGGCCAGTAATCGACCACGTACATGATGCGGGCCCCGATCACCCCGGCGATCAGCGCGTACAGGGCCAGATTCACGATGTTCTCGGGATTCTCCCCCTGGCCCTTCATCAGTCGGCGCATCAGCAGGACGGCCAGTACGAAACCGATGACCATCATCGTGCCGTAGCTCTTGACCGTCACGTGCACGATCGGCAGTTGGAACAGTTCGGGGTGCATCGCGGTTAGAGAATCCTTTCAATCCGGTTGTGGGCATCCGGCACCACGACCTTGGGCTTGTGGCCTTTGAGCTCATCGGCCGTGAAGTACGCGAAGTTCATGAGGATCACCAGGTCCCCCGGGCTGAACCGCCGCGCCGCGGCCCCCAGCACGATGATCCGCCCGCTGCCGGCCGGCTCGCTTACCACATAGGTCTCCACGCGGGCCCCGTTGGTCACGTTGGCCAGCAGAACCTCCTCATACGGAAGGATGCCCGCGGCCTCGAGCAGGTCCGCATCCACGCCGACGCTGCCGGGGTAATCCACCCGCGTGTCGGTCACCGTCCCACGGTGAATCTTGCCTTTCAACGCCTTTATGAACATCGCCGTCTTCCCACGAACATCCGAAACCGCTGCATTATACCGATGCGGTCGGATCGTTCAAGTCCAGGATCGTGTTGTCGATCAATCGCGTCGATCCCGCGTGAACCGCCAGGGCCACCAACGCCGGCCGCTCGATGGACGCCACCGGCTCCAGCGTCTCGGCATCAACGATCTCCACGTACTCCACGCGAAGCGCCGGTGACTGCGAAAGCACCTCGCGCATCGTCGCGATCAGGGCCTCGGTCTGGCGGACTCCGTCGGCGAACCGCCGCCGCGCGGCGGACAACGCCTGATAGAGCCGCGTCGCCTCCCGCCGCTGCGCGGCGTCCAGATACTGGTTGCGGCTGCTGATCGCCAGGCCATCCGGCTCACGGACAATGGGGCAGACGAT
Organism: Phycisphaerales bacterium; assembly: GCA_011055475.1. Lineage (GTDB taxonomy): Bacteria > Planctomycetota > Phycisphaerae > Sedimentisphaerales > Anaerohalosphaeraceae > DSDH01. The sequence continues at coordinate 2,607 of DSDH01000488.1, forward strand.
AATCTCCAGCGGCAGGTTCAGATCGGCCACTATCCGCCGAATAATGATGGCCTGCTGAGCGTCTTTTTGCCCGAAGTAGGCCACGTCCGGCTGAACGATATTAAACAGCTTTGTGCAGACCGTCGCCACGCCGCGGAAATGGCCCGGCCGACGGGCCCCGCACAGCGGCTCGCTGAGCTTCTCCACCTCCACCCACGTGCGGTTCACCCGCGGATACATCTCCCGCGTAGACGGCGCGAAGACTAGATCCACGCCCAGCCGCTCGCAAATGTCCGCATCGGCCCGCAGGTCCCGCGGATAGCGGTCAAAATCCTCGTTCGGCCCGAACTGCGTCGGATTCACGAAGATGCTGACCACCACCGTGTCGCACGCCCGCCTGGCCGCCTCGATCAGCGAGGCATGACCGGCATGGAGAGCCCCCATGGTGGGCACCAGTCCCACACGGCCCTGGACTCGCGCCCGGGCCAGGCGCTCACGCACCTCGTTGATGGTTTCCACAATCTCCATGAGCGGCCTTTGCCTCCCCGGCCGGGCACAGATAGGCCCGGACCTGTTCCACGATCCAGTCTCGATCCTCCGCCCGACGGCCGTCGAACTGGTCGCCGTCCACGCGAATGACCGGGCACCGCCGCCAGGCGGCGAACAGCGCCTCGTACTGCTGGACCAGTGTGCGCAACGACGCAAGCTGCAACCTCTGCTCATAAGGTCGATTGCGTTGGTGAATCCGCTCGAGACACACCTCGGCGGTGACCCGCAAGAGAAGGACGAGTACGGGTTCGGTCACCCGACCGGCCAA
>DSDH01000545.1 GCA_011055475.1 Phycisphaerales bacterium
ACGCCCCGAGCCATCAAGCGCCGGGTGGCATGCCCACGCTCGCGTGGGCATGTCCTGGCGATACGGGGCGCTCGTCCCCACATGGCCACACAAGTGTGGCCATGCCACCCACGCCTGGGGGTGGCAGCCACTGAGCGCAGCGAAGTGGATGGGGCTCTGCAAGGCCGGGTGGCATGCCCACGCTCGCGTGGGCATGTCCTGGCGATACGGGGCGCTCGTCCCCACATGGCCACACAAGTGTGGCCATGCCACCCACACCTACGTATATGGCCATGCCACCCACATTGAGAGGGCATACATCGCATCAACACCGCGTGGGCACAGCCCACCCTACCCGCTACCCGCCGGGGTGGCATGCACGCGATGAACACCGCTATGGCCGGCCGGCGGGAGAAAATCCTTTACAAACCACCCCCAGCCGACACAATGAGACGGTTGCAGGGCCGGGTGTGCAGTCGGTGCACGTCCTCGGCCCGACGCTGCGGACCGGCATGGATCGGGAAAGGGACAACCATGCACAGACGAACTCTGCTTATCGTGGGTGCCCTGGCGGCCGTCGGCCTGTGCTCCTGCGGCAAGAAACCCACCGGAGCCGACAAGCCCGTCATCGCCGTCATCCCCAAGGGCACGACGCATATCTTCTGGAAGTCCATCCACGCCGGGGCCGTCAAGGCGGCCACGGAACTGGACGTGGAGATTATCTGGAAGGGCCCGCTCAAGGAGGACGACCGCGAATCGCAGATCACCGTCGTGGAGAACCTCATCGCGCGGGGCGTGGACGGCATCGTGTTGGCGCCGCTGGATGACGTGGCGCTGCGGGCCCCGACGAGCGCCGCGATGCGCGCGGGCATTCCCGTGGTCATCATCGACTCGGCCTTGCAGGGCCAGGACTACGTGAGCTTCGTGGCCACCGACAATTACGTCGGCGGACAGAAGGGCGCCCGCCATCTGGCCCAGGTGCTGGGCGGCAAGGGCCGCGTCGTCATGCTCCGCTACCAGGAGGGCTCGGCGAGCACGGCGAATCGCGAAAAGGGCTTTCTCGACGCGATCAAGGAGTTTCCGGATATCGAGGTCGTCAGCGCCAATCAGTACGGCGGCGCGACGACCGAAAGTGCGATGATCGCCGCGGAGAACCTGCTGGCCCCGCTGAAGAAGGCCGACGGCACGCTGCAGATTGACGGCATCTTTTGCCCCAACGAATCCACGGCGTTTGCCATGCTGCGGGTGTTGCAGGATCAGAACCTGGCGGGCAAGGTAACCTACGTGGGCTTCGACAGCAGCCCCATGCTCGTCAAGGCCATGCGGGAGGGCCAGATTCACGGTCTGGTGCTGCAAGACCCGATCAACATGGGCTACCTGGGGGTCAAGACGCTGGTCCGGCACCTCAACGGCGAAACGGTGGACAGGCGGATCGACACCGGTTCGACCGTCGCCACGCCCGAGAACATGGACAATCCCGAGATCGAGCGGCTGCTCAATCCGGATTACAAGACGTATCTCGGCGAGGGGTGAGGACCTGCCGCGTGACCGCACGTCTGGAGATGAAGGGAGTCTGCAAGCGTTTCGGCGCGACGATAGCGCTGGCGGACGTGGATTTGACGGTTCAGCCGGGGCAGGTTCATGCCCTCGTGGGCGAGAACGGCGCCGGCAAGAGCACCCTTATGAAGGTGCTTTCGGGCGCGGTTCGTCCCGATGCCGGGCAGATGGTGCTCGACGGCGAGCCGTATCGTCCGGCGGGACCGCTGGATGCCCGCCGCCGCGGCGTGGCCATGATCTACCAGGAGTTGAGCCTCGCGCCGCATCTGAGCGTTGAAGACAACATCATGCTGGGCATGGAGCCGCACACGGCCGGATGGATTCATCGCAGCGAGGTCCGCCGGCGCGTGACCGAGGCGATCGGGCGGTTCGGGCACACCGAAATCCGACCCGACGTGCCGGTCGGCAAGCTGTCCGTCGCGGCTCAGCAGCTCGTCGAGATCGCCCGCGCCCTGGCTATCGGCTGTCGCGTGCTCGTGCTCGACGAGCCCACCAGCAGCCTGACCCAACGGGACGTGCAGCAGCTCTTCGAGCTGATCCACCGGCTCAAGGGCCAGGGCATCGCCGTGGTGTATATCTCGCATTTCCTCGAGGAGGTCCGCCAGGTGGCCGACGTGGTCACCGTCCTGCGGGATGGGCGCGTCGCCGGTTCGCAGCCCCTGGGCCAGATGAGCACCGACGATATGGTCACCCTCATGGTGGGCCGCACGGTGGAGGACCTTTATCCGCGATCGCCCCGGACGCGGGGCGAGTGTGTGCTGGAAATCCAAGACCTGGCCGGCGCCCCGCTGCCGTACGAAGCGAATCTGCAACTGCATCGTGGCGAGGTCCTGGGCATTGCGGGGCTTATGGGGGCCGGCCGCACGGAGCTGCTGCGGACCCTGTTCGGGCTCGATGCGGTCCGGTCCGGCAAGATCCGCATCGGCGCCTACCTGGGGCCGGCCTCGCCGACGCGCCGCTGGGCTCAGGGCGTCGGCATGCTCAGTGAGGACCGAAAGGAAGAGGGCCTGGCGATCAACCTGAGCCTGGCCGACAATATCACCCTGTCGCGATTGACGGGCTTCGGGCCCGGGCCGCTGGTGTTGCCTGGCCGCCAGCACCGCGCCGTCCAACGGTGGATCGACCGCATCGGCATCCGTTGCCGCGGGCCCCAGCAGCGGGTCCTGGACCTGTCGGGCGGCAATCAGCAGAAGGTCGCCCTGGCACGGCTGCTGCAGCACGATGCGGACGTGTTGCTGCTCGATGAGCCCACTCGCGGCATCGACGTGGCCGCCAAGGCCACGATCTATCAGATCATCGACGACCTGGCCTGCGGCGAGGCCGGCCGATCGCCCAAGGCGATTCTCATGGTCAGCAGTTACCTGCCGGAGCTGATGGGGGTCTGCGACCGCATCGCGGTGATGTGCCGCGGTCGATTGGGTCCGGCCCGGCCGGTCGAGCAGACCGATGAGCACGCCCTGATGCTCGAGGCTACCGGCCAGGACGTTCATCGATAGGACCACGGACAGAAACCAAGGCAAGAACGAGGCTCAAATGGGTACGGAACTGGATTCGCTGCCGATGAATCAGCCCGGCTTCTCCTGGCGGCGCTGCCTCAACACCGTCGGGCCGGTGCTGGCGTTGATCGCCATCTACCTGCTCTTCGCCTGGATCGAACCGAGCTTTCGCTCCACCGCCCCCATGCGTAACATCGCGCGGCAGACCACACCCGTGGCCGTCGCCGCCCTGGGCATGACGCTGGTGATTATCTCCGGCGGGATCGATCTGTCGGTGGGTTCGGCGGTGGCGCTCGGGGCCGTCGCCATCGCGTGGCTGCTCGAGTTCTTCCGCCATGCCTTGGGGGGCGACGCCGGTCAACT
>DSDH01000253.1 GCA_011055475.1 Phycisphaerales bacterium
GAACATGGCGACGTTCATCCTGGGCAAGGACGCGAAGATCTACCAGGGCCCCGCCGGCGGCGCGATGGGCGAACTGGTCGAGATGGCCAATGTCCGCGACGTGACGCTCAACCTCGAGGCCGGCGAGGCGGACATCACCACGCGGGCCAACAGCGGCTGGCGGGCGACCGCCCCGACGCTCCGCGAGTGCACCTGCGAGTTCGAGATGGTCTGGCGCCCGGGCGACGCCGGGTTCGACGCGATCAAGAACGCCTTCCTGGCCGGCAGCACGATCGAATTGGCCGTCCTGGACCAGGGCAAGACCACCGACGGCGCCCAAGGGCCCAAGGGGTCGTTCTCGATCACCTCGTTCAGTCGCAACGAGCCGTTGGAAGAGGCGATCACGGTCTCCGTAACCGCCAAGCTGGCCGTCTTCGACGAGTGGGTGGAGGTCATGCCCCCGCCATAGCCTCACGCCTCGATGGAAGGAACCCAGACCCTTTGGAGCACGGCTCAATGAGAACCTTTGCGGACAACGCCGGACGGACCTGGACGATCACGTTGACGATCGATGCCGCCAAGCGGGTCAAGCGCCTCCTGGACGTGAACCTCCTGGAGCTGGAGGCGGGCGATCCGCCGCTGCTGACGCGGCTGGGCACGGACGTGATCCTCCTGTGCGACGTGATCTACGTCCTCATCAAGCCCCAGGCCGACGCCGCCGGCTTGACCGATGAGCAGTTCGGCGCGGCCCTGGGCGGCGAGGCGATCCTGGCGGCCCAGACGGCCTTCTACGAGGAGCTGGTGGATTTTTTCCGGAAGCTGGGCCGGACCGACCTGGCCCGGGCCGTGGACGCCCAGCGACGCTTGATCGACCTGGCGGTCGCGCGGATCGAGACGCGGATCGAGACGCTCGATCTCGAGACGGCCATCTCGCGGACCCTCGGCGAGCCCAGCGCCTCGACGGGTGGCGGGTCATCTACGAACTGGCCGGCGTCGTCGGGATCGACCCCGGCCCGCTGACGCTGCGGGAGCTGTTGTGGATGGCCGAGGCGCGGGGCCGGGACAACTGGGCGCATACCTCGGCGATCCTGGCCCTGATCGCCAACGTGAACCGCGACCCGAAGAAGACGCGGCCCTGCAAGCCGGCCGACTTCGACCCGTATGCCGCCAGGGACAAGCGCCGGGAGGCGATCGAGGTGACGAGCATGGGCACTCTGAAAGAGGCCTTCAAACGGCGGGCCTGCGGCCGCGGGCTTGGGACCGGCGGCCAAGAGCCTGAAGTCCGAGGCCGGGCCGATTGAAAGGAGCGACACCCGTGACCAGGAAAGCCCTTTTGACGAAAGGTTTTTGTGAGGTGTGTCTCATAGTCTCCCTGCTGTCGGCCGGATCGGGTTGCAGCGGCGCGTGGCTGGGCCCCGGCAACCCGTCCGGCCGCCCCCTGTTGACCTCGTCGCGGGACACGCCCCCGGCCCCCTTGCGAGACGCCATGGGCCACCATGTGACGGCCTCCACCGAGGCGATCCTGGCGACCTCGGGACTGACCGGCGGGCTTCGATGGATCATCCTGGGTTCCGTCCTGGCGATCGTCATCAGCCTGATCGCCATGTTCAACGGCTCCAGGGCCGCCTCCAGCGGCCTGGTCGGGGGGATCACCGCCCTGGGATTGGCCCTGGCGATCGTGCGTTATGCCGGCCTGCTGGCGATCATCGCCGTCGCGATGGCGGTGGGGTTCGCCATCTGGAGCCTGTTCATCAAGGAAGGCTTTCTGACGCTCAAGGCCCAGACGATGGAGGCTCGAAGGCCAGACCGCGGGGACGGTCTCGAACCTCGCCGTCAGGCCCTTATCGAGGAGTGAGCCATGCGAAGAGGCAAGATCGAACTGTACCGCGACGCCCGCCGGGAATGGCGCTGGCGGCTGCGGGCGCCCAATGGACGGATCGTCGCCGACAGCGGCGAGGGGTATCGCCGACGGGCGGCGGCCCTGCGGGCGATCGAACGCGTGCGGAGGATGTTCGCCGGCGAGGTTCGAATCGCACAGGTCGCGCGATGATCCGCCGATTGATTCCATTCCTGCTGGTCGTTCTCCTGGGCGGCGGCACGCGGACGATCGGCGTTCAAAGTGGCGAACCCGGGCATCTGTGCCAAGCCGTCAGAGACGTGAGGGTCGGGGTGAAAAAAGCCGATGGACAGGTCGTCGCCAAGCGGATGAATCTGCCCGAGAGGGTTATACCCTGCCACTGGACTACGCTAGTCGGCCAATGCCACGATGATCAGGCCGTTACGTCCTTCAGCATCTCCCTTAGTCGGTTGGGAAGTGGATCGGCAAGGCCCCTGTCGCGTGAGACGGTCTCCAGGGATGTCCTCCAGAGTGTGTCAAGGTCATCGTCTTTCCAAGTGGCCGTGTTACGACGATCATCGAGAACCCCCTGGAAATGGGACTTGCAGAGTTGGTCATACAGGGACTCAACACCGACTGCGACCCGCGTCTTCTGGATAATAAGCCCAAATGACGTGTAGGACTGCTTCTTGTAGGGATAGGGGTTGATGAACATGGCGTTGTCGGACATCACCCCAAACATCGTGGGTGTTCCAAGGAAGAAGCTGATCCAGCCAGGCTCGATGCCATATTTGCGAAGCTTCAGGACCGTGATCAGTATCTCTTCGCGGATACTCGTGTCGGCTAGCTGCCGTTCATCACCCTCCGCCTCTTGGCGGAGATATGCAAAAGCTGGATGTGTGAACAGAAAGCGAATGCATAGACGAGATCGGCCCCCACTCTGGACAAGCTCCTTCTCTGCTGCAAGTCGCTTGCGTATCAACTCAAGGACCTCGGTGTCCCCTTCACGGTCCCAGAGCAGGCCTCGAAGAGATGTCCCAACGAACACGAATCTCTGGTTATTCCCGTCTCGTAGCCATTCCTTGATGCGAGGTATTGCGGATCTGCGCTCCTTGAAGGCCTCTAAAACACCAAGCTCTCTCAGAGCATTGAGCGTCTCTGCGGCTCGCTGTAGGTCTGTCGAGTGTTGCACGCACCTCGCGATCTGTTCCCCGAACTGCTCTGTGAGGCTTGTTACTACCGGGGGCATTAAATAATGAACGTTATTCGGCGGCGGCGTAGCGGACATGGGACTCCTTGAAGTAGTTCTGCACGATGTGCGGTTGACGTTGGGTGCTACGCAAATAGCTTCGGAGGTCCGCCATCATGTCCGCCTGATCCGACGGGCGTCGCCGGCCCAGGGCGTTGCTCTTCACGTCCTGATTCAGCAGTTCATCCGGGTTCAGCTCCGGCGCATAGCTCGGCAGATAGAACATCTCGATCTGCTCGGCGTGTCGGGCCAGCCACTGCTTGACGGCCCCCGAGCGATGCACCGGATGGCCGTCCACAATCAGCAGGACCTTA
>DSDH01000254.1 GCA_011055475.1 Phycisphaerales bacterium
CGTCTCAAGGCCGCGGCCGCCGGCCAGACCCGGCTGGCGGGCCTGCTGGCCGATCAGGAGCGGCAACCCGTCGCTGCACCCGCCGCACAACGCCGATGGTGGGCGCCGCTGCGGGTAGCCGCCATGGCCGCCCTCTTTTTGCTGATCACCGGCATCGGCGTACCCGTCCTGCGAAACCTTCGCTACAGTGCCTGGCAGGCCGTCTGCCGGCAACACCTCAGTCGCCTCGGCGTCGCCATGGCTCAGTACGCCGGGGACTACGAGGGCTTTGTGCCCCATGAGCCCCGTGCCGCGGGCAGCCCCTGGTGGAAGGTCGGCTACCAGGGCCCTGAGAACCAATCCGTCACCCGCTCCTACTATAAGCTGATTCGCTTGGGTTACGTCCAGGGAGAGGACTTCACCTGTCCCGGTCAGGTGGACGTGCTGGTCGTGTCGGGCCCATCCGGCGGAGCGATTCACGATTTCCCCTCACGACGATACGTGAGTTACAGCTTCCCCTTGTATTGTGGCCAGAAACCCCAGGTGCGCATCAGCGACAAGACCATCGCCGCCGCCGACCGAAACCCCGTCTTCACCGGGTTGCCCAGCGATGGGATGGCCTTTGAGCGGGATGAGTTCGGTCAGATCGTCCTCACCGAACAGTTGCAGCGGATGCTCAGCCCCAACCACCGCGGCCAGGGCCAGAATGTCCTCTGGACCGATGGGTCGGTCCAGTTCCTCAAGGATCGCACCATTGGCGGGGACGACCTCTTCACGGTGATCGGTCGCACCTCTTACGTGGGCACCGAGGCCCCGTGTTCCAGGGACGACCGGTTCCTGGTGCCCTAACCGTCGGCGGGTGTCCGCCGGTCATGCGAGGAGCCCTTCAGACAACACGCGGCGTTGCGCCGCAAACGCTCCACCCCCGTCCACGTCACCGCCGAACCGGCGAACACGCGATCAAAGTCCGCCGGGCTCCACCGCGCCACCTCCGGCAGTGAAAGCCAACGCCGCTCCGGGTGAAAACCGAAATCCGTCCGCGTGCGCGCCGGCGCCCGCCGCGCGTAGGGGCACGCCTCCATGCAGCGCTCGCAGCGATACAACGCATCCCCCAGCCGACCCGACAACTCCGCATCGATCGGCCCATCGTGCTCGCCCGTCAAATAACTCACGCATCGCCGCGCGTCCAGTGTTCCGTCCGGTCGCAATGCCCCCGTCGGGCACGCGTCGATGCACAATCGGCAATCGCCGCAACCGCCCTCCGCCGGCGCATCGGGCTCCAGTGCGGCCGTCGTAACCAGCTCCCCCAGGAACACCTGCGGCCCGAACCGCGGATGGATCAGGATGCGGTTCTTCCCGATGAACCCCAGCCCAGCCCGCTGGGCCAGCGCTCGCTCAGCCAGCGGCGCCGTATCCACGCACGCGCGAAAGCGATGCTCCTCCCGGCCGCCCATCGCCCGGCCCAGCCGCCGCAGACGCTCGCGGATGAACACGTGGTAGTCGTCATAGAGCCCATACACCGCCACGCGCCCGCACGGTTCGCCGCGCGTCGGCCGGCTCGGCACGGACGCCGGCTTATATGCCACCGCCACGCACACCACCGACCGCGCCCCGGCCAGCAACCGCCCCGGATCGAACCGCATCTCCACCCGCCGCGACAGATACTCCATCGACGCCGCGCAGCCGGCCGCCAGCCAATCGCGAAAATGCTTTTCGTGCGCTGCCTCCAGCGGCAGGGCCGACGTGATCCCCGCCGCATCGAAGCCCAGCGAAAGTGCGGTCTCTTTGACCCGTGCGGCATCCAACACAACGATCACCAATCAAGGAAGGTTCGGTCAACCATGCGATACAACGGTGTCTCGCGTCAGGCCTCGGCCGCCTGCAACCGACGCAACGTCCGCAACACCGGCCAATCGGTAAAGGCCAGAATGCACAAGACAAGCACATGGCCAATGAATGGCACAAAGACAAGCAGCCCCATCGCCCACGGAAAACCTGTCTTCTGAAAGATCAGACAGCACAAGACGGCCGAACCCAGAACCATCACCCCGACTACGAAGATCACGAGCCATTCTGCGCCACCGGGCATGCCCATCGACAGGCCCTCCAATCGTTGAAACCCGCGTGACCGACTGGACGAAGCACAGTCTCCGTCCGTTAACACCCCAGAATACACCGACCCCGCCCCCTTGGCAATCGCAATCGTGAGCAAGACCTCGATGCGCCCACGTTACTCCAGGGTGTCATACGGTTGTGCAACGTCGCTCCGACGATCCCTCCGATCCCGGCTGCTTACAGACACGACCGGCCCCCCACCCCCTGTTCTGCGGGAGTCGGCCCCATTTCGGACCAGTGCCTCCGGCGAGTACGGTCGTTACGTCGAGCCGCCCTGCAACTGGCGCAACTGCTGCAGCGCGGGCCAGTCGCCGAACGCGAGAATGCAGAGGATGATAATATTCCCAAACGGCACCAGGATGAGGAACCCCAGCGCCCACGGATAACCCGTTTTCGAGAAGATCCGGCAATACAGGAAGATGCTGAAGGCGAGAATGGCCAAGCCGACAAACACGGCGAACAGAACGAACAGCAATGCAAACACGGGCTCCGGACCGGGCGTATGCGACACTCGCATCATGGGGCTCCTTTCCATATAGAATACCGTTTCACTGTCGCCTCCAGCATAGACCCCGCCCCCACCATCGCAAGCACAATTCCCCCGCGTCCGATCGCCCCCGTGCGCCCTCACTCCGTGCCCTATTTGAGCTCGGCCACCAGTCGCCGGGTCGCGGCGGATTGACCCGCCTGGGCCTGTTTGAACGCCTCGGTCGCCGCGGCGTTCTGCCGCTTGAACAGCTCGTTGCCCGCGACGATCTCCTCCAGCGCCCGGCTCTTCTCTCGCGCCCGGCGCAGCAGTTGCCCGATCCGCAGCCCCCACGCGCCGCCCAACACCCCGGCGATGCCGATGCCCAGCTCAAGGACCGCGTCGGCCGTTTCCCACGCATCCGGCCGTTGCCGCGCCTCGGTCGTCGCCGTCGTCGCCAACGCATGCGCCGAACCGGCCAGCACCTCCTCGGCCGTCGTCGCCGCCGGCAACTCCCGCGGCAGGCCGTAATCCGTCACGAACGCCCCGCTTTGCATCGCCGCCAGCGCCGTCAAGCCCTCCAATGGCCAACCCGCCTCGGCGTCCTGCGCCGCATCCGCCGCCAACTGCGTCGTGCGATGGTGCATCCAGGCGTTGCCCTTCATCGCCTCCGACGGCGCCAACCGCAACGAATCACACCCGCCGCAACACAGCACCACGCACCACATCAACCATCCCCTCGACATCACATGCCTCCTTCCCCTTTACTCCACCAGCTCGTCCGACTCTGGCGCGTCAGCCTCGGGTCGGGCTTCGATC
>DSDH01000073.1 GCA_011055475.1 Phycisphaerales bacterium
AAGAAGCGGACCTTATCCACGGGGCACGCCTCCGAAGGGGGTTACCCTGCAAAGTCGGTCAATCAACGGCGTCACCGCGTTCATCAGAAACACCGCGAACATGACGCCTTCCGGATACTCGCCCACCATGCGGATGAGCATGGTCAATACCCCCACGCCGACGCCGAACAGCACCATGCCCCGGTGACTCAGCGGGGCGGTCACCGGGTCGGTGGCGATGAAAAACGCGCCCAGCAGGAGCCCCCCGCCCGCCAGGTGCAGCAGAGGGCTGGCGTAGGCCTCGGGCTTGAGCAGCCAGCCGATCGCGGCGCACAAGAGCGCCGAGCCCAGGACCGCCAGCGGGATGTGGAACGTGATCGTCCGGCGGATCAGCAGGTACACGCCGCCGACCAGCAACGCCAGGGCGCTGGTCTCACCCAGGCAGCCGCCGACCTGCCCCACGAGGGCGGGGCGGATCATACGGTTGGCCGTATCGACCGGGGACTTGCCCTTGATGGCCTCCTTGCTCCAGGCCAGGGGCGTGGCCTGGGTGACGGCCTGCAATTCGGGCGAGTTCGGCAGCGTGTTCGCCGCCGCGACCGCAGGCATCTGCGCCATCTGATCCGAACCGGTCTGGACGGGACCCAGCGTTCCCGGCACGGTCCACGTGGTCATCAGCGTGCCGAACGAGGCGGTCAGAAACAACCGGCCGGCCATGGCGGGATTGAAAATGTTGGAGCCCAGCCCACCGAAGACCATCTTGCCGATGGCGATGGCGAACGCGCTGCCCAGCACCGCCGCCCACACCGGCAGGGCCGGCGGCAACGACAGCGCCAGGATCAGCCCGGTCAACATCGCGCTGCCGTCGTGCAGGCTGTCGGGCCGACGACGGATCCGGTTACACAGCCACTCCGTCGCCGCGCACGCCAGCACGCACACGGTGATCAGCACGGCCGCCCGCACGCGGAAGTACACCACGCTCATGGCGATGGCCGGCACCAGCGCGATCATCACGTCCAGCATGATCCGCCGCGTCGAGTACGCCGCCTTGATGTGCGGCGCCGGGCCGACTTTGATTCTACTCAACATCGTTGCGTTTACCTATATCTGTCGCGATTCTGCTCACCCGACCATGACTATGGCGGCATCCGCTTCTTGGCGCGGGCGTGCAGAATCTTGCCGGTCTTGATGTATCCGGTCAGCTCGATGTGCGCCGGGCACACGAAGCTGCAACTGCCGCATTCCATGCACACGTTCATGTAGTACTGCTCGGCCAGGTCGGGCTTCTCGTACATGACGGCGTGCGCGATCTTCGTGGGGTTCAGGCCTTCCGGGCAGACCGCCAGGCACCGTCCACAGCGGATGCACGGCGTCGGCCGGGCCAGGCGGTCGCCGCGGACCACCCGGTCGACCAGGAACGTGATCGCGCCGGTGGTCTTGGTGATCGGCGTGGTCATGTCGGCGATGGCCAGACCCATCATCGGACCGCCCAGCACCACCCGCGCCGATCGCTCGGTCAGGCCGCCGCAGTGCTCGATCAGGTCGCCGACCGTCATGCCGACGGGCACGTAATAATTGCCCGGGGCGCCGATGGCCGGCCCCGTGACCGTGACGACCCGATGCGTCAGCGGTGCACCGAGCACCACGGCCTCGGCCAGGGCCGCGCACGTGGCGACGTTCATCACGAGTACGCCGATGGCCGGAGGGATCTGGCCCGACGGCACGTGCCGGCCCAGCACCGCGCGGATCAACTGCCGCTCACTGCCCTGCGGATACTTGGTTCGCAGGACGCAAACCTCGATCCGCTCATCCATGCCGCAGGTCTCCACGGCCCGGCGGACGGCCTCGATCGCCTGGGGCTTGTTGTCCTCGATGCCGATCTTGATCCGCTCCACCTCGGCGGCGCGGGCGGCCAGACGGACCCCCGCGATCACCTGATCGGTCCATTCCAGCATCAGCCGATAATCGCAGGTGATAAACGGCTCGCATTCGCAGCCGTTGACGATGAGCACTTTTTTGGGTTGCTCGGGGTTGGGCTCGAGCTTGACCCGCGTGGGAAACCCCGCGCCGCCCATGCCGACCAGGCCGGCGGCGCGGGCGGCCTGGCGGATCTGCTCCGGGGCATACGTCTCCGGATTGAAGTCCGCGCCGAATCGCTGCGGGGAGGGCGCCTTGTCGTCCGGGGCATTGGGATCGGTCTCAATGGTCACGGCCTGGCATCGTCCCAGCACCGCGTGGGGCGCCAGGCCGACGGCCTTGACCTTGCCCGCGACGGGGCTGTGCACCGGGGCGGACACAAAGGCGTCCGCATCGCCCACGACCTGCCCGGCCTGAACGGTGTCGCCCTTGGCGACGGTCGGCCGACAGGGGGTCCCGATGTGCTGGCTCAGTGGAAGGACCACTTGCGACGGCGCAGGGACCACCTGGATCGGGCAATCCTCGGTGAGGTCTTTGTACTCCGGCGGATGCACCCCGCCGGGAAACGTCAAGCCGCCCTTCATCCGCATCCCTGCCGTCATCGTCCCAATGGCCCTACAGCCCAAGATTCACGCGGACCCCTCTACATCTCGAAACCCCGGCGACCGACCTCATCGGGCCCCCGCCGTATCGGGTTCACTTCTTGATTCGTCGAATGCGTCGCCCGACCACCACACACACGGCGCCAGCCAGCAGCCCGGCCCCGACACCCGCCAGCGTAGCTGCGGTAGAGCCCCACGAATCACTCAGCAGCGACTCCACCGGACCCAGAACCATGATGAACACCGCGATGGGCAAGACGAAGGCCACGACCGAAGTCATGGCCACGTTGGGCCCCCCACGGTGGCCGAGGCGTTCATACACCTCGCTGCACGTGTGCCGGTGCACGCACCCATCGCATCGCTCTGCGTCGGTCATGGCTCCTCACTTCGCCAAAGCCGATCCTTTCGCAAACCCGTTTCTATACGTCAACCGCCACGAATCTGCAAGGCCAAATCCAGGCACTTTTCAGGGATCGCGGCGGCGCGGGCTCGTCCTGTGCGGTTGGTCCGCACCCACCCACGCCCCGATCCTGCCAGCACGTATCCCCGCGCCATCCGGGCGGACAGCCGCTTTACACCGAGCCGGTCGGTCGTTATAGTGGCCCCCGGATTGCAGAACGTGTTTGATAAGCCACCGCGACCGATCGCAAAGGGACAAAGATGGATAGGGAGCATCGACACGAATTGAAGACCAACGAGCTGGCGGACTGGATCGCCCACGTGCCGGATTTCCTCCAGCAGCACGGCAAGGTCCTGGCCGGCGGGGTGTTTCTTGTGATCGCCGCGGTGGCGGTTCTGTTCGCCTGGCGTCTCAAGGGGCAGACGGCCTTCGCGGAGAAGGCGGC
>DSDH01000192.1 GCA_011055475.1 Phycisphaerales bacterium
ATCCGCATGTTGGGCGCCAAGGGACTCGAACGCGTCGCCGAAAACGCCGTCCTCAACGCCAACTACGTGCAGGCCCGACTCCGCGACCATTACGAGGTGCCCCACCCGCAGGTCTGCAAACATGAATGCGTCATCAGCGCCTCGCGCCAGGCCAAGCGGGGTGTGCACGCTCTGGACATCGCCAAGGCGATTATCGACGCCGGCTTCCACCCACCGACGATGTATTTCCCCACGATCATCAAGGAGGCCCTGATGATCGAGCCGACCGAAACCGAGAGCCAGGAAACGCTCGATGCGTTCATCGACACCATGATCGACATCGCCCGTCGCGCCGAAACAGACCCGGACTCCGTGACCTCCTGCCCGAAGACGACGCCCATCGGACGCCTCGACGAAACCAAGGCCGCCCGCGACATGGACATCGCCTGCCTGCCATGATCGTGGCATCGGCCCCCGGAGCGACTACGACCACACGGCCGCCAGGAGGATGCGAATGCCCACCAGCGCCAGCGCGCCGGCCAAGGCCCGCATGATCCATCGCCCGTGAATACGAGGGGACAGTCGGGCCCCAATTTGGGCGCCGATGCCGGCACCGACCGCCAAGCCGAGCAATGGGCCCAGCCCCTCGCGGAGTGATCCGGTCGCGCCGTGCACGAGCGTCCCGGCCAGGGCCATCCCCGCCAGGACGAAGTGGGACGTTGCGGTCGCGATATGCACGGGAAAATCCAACAGATGCACCATGGCCGGAACGTGAATAATCCCGCCGCCGATGCCCAGCAGGCTCGATGCAAAGCCGACCAGGAAGCTCAGGCTCATGCCCAGCGGCAGGTTGTAAGCGAACGCATGGCGGCGGCCGGCGGCGTCGGTTAAAACGCGTTTGAACCGGGCGCCCAGCCGCGCGGAGGAGTCCGGTGGTCGGGGCGACCGGAAAAGAATGAACAGGCTGGCCGCAAGGAGGACAAGACCAAACACCGTATTGAACGCCTGCCGCGGGACATACGCGACGGTCATGGCGCCCATGACGGCGCCGGGAATCCCGGCCGTCAAGAACAGCAAGCCGGAACGGTAGTCGATCCGCTTCATTCGCGCGTATGAAATCGACCCCGATGCCGCGTTGAAGAAGACGACCGCCAGCGAAATGGCCGTCAGCTCCTCCGCGGAGCGCTGCGGATAGGACAGCAGCAGGATCGGCATCAGGATGAAACCCCCGCCGGCGCCGATCAGCGTCCCCAACGTGCCGATGACGAACCCCAGCAGGATCAACGGCAGGTATTCCGGCATCACACCCTCAAACCAGGTCATTGTCCAGAGCGGGCCCGGCCGGCAGGCCGCGCGACTGATCGGGACCGCACGCGTCGGCCGGGCAGAAGGCGCCCTGCCCCTCACCGACGGGCGGGATGATACCGGGCCGAGGATCGGGGGTCAATCTCGGATACGAACGACCTCATTCCAGGGCCGATCGCGGCGGCTCATTGCTCGCGGGAGTGCCGGGAAATCCAGCCGGCCTCTTGCAAGTGTCCCCCCGACCCGGTAGGGTTGTCCCGCACGTGTGACGGCGCGAGCCAATGACCCCAGGCCCCGTAAACGGCGAACCCACGTGACCGGGGAGTTTGAGCATGAAGAGGATTATCACCGAAGAATCCGTGCTCTTCTTCAGCATCACCAAATGGGTGATCCTCGCGGCGTGTTGCGGGGCCGTGGTCGGGGCCTCGACGGCCCTGTTCCTGCACCTGCTGTCCATGTCGATCGCCTTTACCGCCCGTTTCCCACACTCCTTTCTGCTGCTGCCTCTGGCCCTGCTGGGCAGCGCCCTGCTGACGCGCTACGTCGCCCCGGAGGCTCGAGGCCACGGCACCGAAAAGGTCATCGAGGCGATTCACAAGACGGCCGGGAGGATCCCGGTCCTCGTAGCCCCGATCAAACTCGTGGCCACGATCATGACCCTGGCCTTGGGCGGTTCGGCCGGCAAGGAAGGTCCCTGCGCTCAGATCGGAGCGGCCTTGTCCTCGCTGTTCGCAAGCCTGCTGCGACTGGGCAACGGAGATCGTAAAAAACTGGTGATCTGCGGAATCAGCGCCGGCTTCGCCTCCGTTTTCGGCACGCCCATCGGCGGGGCCATCTTCGGTCTGGAGGTTCTGTTTGTCGGCGCGATGCAATACGACATGCTCCTGCCGTCGTTCGTCTCCAGTATTGTCGCCTACCACGTGGCCGCAGCGCTGGGCATCTCCTACCTGATCACGCCGCTCAACGCCGATCTCTTTCAGAACGGTGCGATGTTGCCGATGCTTGTCCTGGCGGGGTTATTCTTCGGCCTGTGCGCACTGATCCTGATCGAGGCGCTCAAGGCAGGCCACTTTGTCGCCGTCAAGCTGCCCGCGCCCGAATGGATCAAGCCGCTCATCGGGGGGGGTGTCCTGATCGTCCTGGCCGTGCTGTTTTCCTCCGACTACC
Source organism: Phycisphaerales bacterium (assembly GCA_011055475.1). Lineage (GTDB taxonomy): Bacteria > Planctomycetota > Phycisphaerae > Sedimentisphaerales > Anaerohalosphaeraceae > DSDH01. Next base: position 2,452 of record DSDH01000192.1, read on the forward strand.
TCGGTCTCGGCCTCAAGACCATCGAGGGCTGCCTTCGCGGACAGGACGTGGTGCCGTACGCGTTCCTGCTCAAATGTGTTTTTACCGCCATCACGCTTAGCTTTGGCGGCAGCGGCGGCATCGTGACCCCGATCTTTTTCGTCGGCGCGACCGCTGGCGTGTTGTTCGCCGATCTCTTCGGCCTTGACCGATCCCTGTTCGCCGCCATCGGGCTGGTGAGCCTTCTGTCCGGCGCCGCCAACACGCCGATCGCCACGAGTATCATGGCCGCCGAGTTGTTCGGCGCCTCCATCGCCCCCTACGCCGCCATCGCCTGTGTCATCAGCTTCCTCATGACCGGCCACCGCAGCGTCTACCCCTCCCAGATCCTGACCATCCCCAAATCCGCCTCCATCCGCGTGCAAACGGGCGCCGAAATCCACAGCGCCGCGGCCGAGTTTGTCCCACGCCCCAAGACCATCACCGGCCTGCTCCACGCCCTCTGGTCGGCCTTGTCGCACCGAACCAAGTAGACCCTCTTGTCGATGCTGTACCGGCGACTCCGCAGTGCCAGCCCGCTCCAGCAAGCAAGGACGCGGTCCTGGACGGGCAGTGGGTATTCTAATCCGACCCTCGGACGAGAGGCCAACCGTCCAGGACGAGGTATCCGTCCCGGCTCCAAGGAGGGGCCTGGCTGACGGCGATGAAGACCTTCAGCGGGATGGACCCTGAAATCGGCGGATCACACTGCGGATCCGCGGGGATTGCGGGTCCAATCGCAGAGCTTCCTCGAATGCACGGCGGGCCTCCTCCATGCGGCCCGTCGTCGCCAGCAGCAGACCGAGATTGCAGTGGAGAATCGCGTTGTCCGGCTGGAAGCGAAGTCCCTGGCGACACACGTCAATCGC
>DSDH01000477.1 GCA_011055475.1 Phycisphaerales bacterium
GCTGATAGGGCGGCGGCGATGGAGATTGTGGCCGCCCATTACGACCGTCATGCGGGAACGTGGACGAGCCATCCCCTGACGTCCAACGCCCATCTTGACCGGACCCCTCGCCTCGCGGCGGCCGGCGACGGCACGGCGGTCGCCGTCTGGGTCTATAACGAGCAGGATGACATCCTTGGCCTCAATTCCGATGCACTCAATACGCTCTGCTACAGCCGTTGGGACGGCGCTGCCTGGACTGCGCCCGGTACGGCCGCCACGAATGTCGGTCTGATCGTCAAGACGGCCCTGGCCTGCAAGCAGGGGCAGGCTGCTTATCTCTACACTGTGGACATGGACCACGATTGGCAGACCGACACCGACAGGGAAGTGTATGTATTGCTGTATGACGGAGGCGGTTGGTCGGCGCCGTATCGCTTGACTGACGATGATTTGATCGACGCAAATCCCCAGGTTGTATATGACGGCAATGACCTGCTTGTGGTCTGGTATCGAGACGGGAACCTCGTCAGTGTGCGGAACTTCGACCCGGACACCTACCAGGAGGTGCTCCAGACATCGGGGTCTTCGACGTCGATGGATTTCCGCCTTGCACTGAGCCCATCGGGCCAGATATCGCTGGTGTGGACGGAGGCCTCGCCGCAGGGGGTGGACATCTTCACCGCTACCTACGACAACCGGTTCTCCGTCTGGAGTAAGCCGTATCAGTTGACGGCCGACCGGGCGATGGAACGCTCGATCTCGGCGACCTACGCCGGTACGGATGAGTTGGCCCTTGCGTACAATAAGGTGGATATCATCAACGTCGGCGGCGTGCCGGAACCCAACCGGGTGGACTTGTATGTGTTGAGACACTCCATATCGACGGACCTTGCGGTGTGGCCGGAGGGGATCGTGCCGGGTGTTCCGAATCCGATGCCCGGCAGTACCGTGACAATCGACGCGACGATCTACAACCTTGGGGATGTTGCCGAAGCGAATGTGCCGGTGGCATTTTACAATGGCGATCCCGATGACGGGGGAGTGCTGATCGACATGGTTCAAATACTCGCAGGCCCAATCGCGGCAGGAGACTACCGCACTGCGACTGTGTCATGGGTGGTGCCTGAAGCCAACGATCCGCAACGGATATTCGTTCTTGTCGATCCGAACGGGGAACGGCAGGATCGTGACTGGATGAACAACATCGCCTCAATCTCCGTGATGGCTCCTGATTTGACCGTTACCGGCGTCATATCGCAGCGAATAGGTCCGAAGAAGAGGGCCATTTCTGCTCGCGTGGCCAACATCGGAACATTGCCGGCGCAGGACTTTGAGGTGGCATTCAATCGCGATTCAGATGCAGGAGTGCAACTGGCGAGTTTCAACATCCCCAAGCTTGATCCGGGCGTATTCCAGGACGTCTGGCATGTCTGGAACATCGCCGCCGAAGATCTTGACGGTATTGAGGCGACGGTGCATGTTACTGTTGACCGCCCGAACACGGTGCTTGAGGCCGACGAGCACAACAACTCGGCCGTGGAACTGGTTCAGGTGGGCAAAGCAGCGGACACCACCGATAACGGGATTGTCGATTTCTGGGATTGGATGGGGCTGGCGAACGCATGGCTTGATGATTGCACCGGTCCCGAATGGTGTGACGGCCACGATTTTGATCGGAGCGGCAGGGTCGATTTCAAGGACGTGGCCCGCATGGCCGAGCAATGGCTCTGGCAGGCAAGCTGGCGGCAGGAATAGGGCCATGTAATCTGTTTCTCGCGAAAAAAGAGGCGGCCAATGCCATATATGGCATAGTGTGTCTGCGATTACTGAAAAAAACCCTTGCAGAGCGGATAACTGTGCTGTAATCTGAGCGTATACAACTGAATACCGCGTCGCGTCGGCTGATCCCCGGCGCGATACAAGAATCGGCCACGTGGGGCCACGTACCCGCGTGGCCTTTTCTTTTGCGCGGGTGTCGGTTGTTCCCGACTTCGGTCGGGTCTACGACGTGGCCGACTTCTCACTGCTGGGGATAGGAGTCTAGCCGATGGGCGATACCCTCAAGAAGGTCAAACCCGGCGATCCGATGGTCATACCCGCCGACACGTTCAATACGTTCGTCGATGCTGCAAGAGGTCACGTCAATAGGCGACACGGTTGGACCGGCAGGCCCATGCCGTCCAGACCGGACCCGTGCATCATCCTCGTCTACAACAACACCGGGCAAGACCTTGACCGTTACAACATCATTGCAGTACAAGACCACCTATACGGACCGTCATACTATCCGGGCGACCCGGACGCGGAGCGATCGTTCAAGAACTCAATCGTGATGACGGGCATTGTCCCCAGGACTTCCGGCGAGTCGTTTACGGGTCGATTCGCGGTGCTCCTGGAACCGCTCGCGGCGGGGAAAATCGGGCGAGCGGTCATATCTGGTGTAGTGCAAGTGCGATTAGAAGTGAAAGAACAAGCAGCAGTCCGTCACTATGCCGGAATCGTTGATAACGAAGTCGGATACCTGGGAGAATCCGTCGCGGGCCCAGCCCGAATCCTTTGGAAAGACTTAGGCGCAAGCGGTATTGTATGGGCGGTGGTGCGACTTAGTGACCAACTTGATTACTACCCACGAGCGATCCACCTTGAGAAAACGGGAGGCGAACAAGGGGGCCCCACGACGCATTGTACCTGGACCTACACTGTGTCCACCGAAAACGGCGTGGTTCTTGGAACTGACGTTGACCCGGCAGCGGGTTTCCATTTATATCGGAGACCAGAATACATGGCGATGAACCAGGCGGACAAAGGCGTCGCCTTGTTCACACCATCTGGGTCATACATTATAAGTTGGATCAACGAGACCCCCATTCATCCAAACCGCACGATGGCTGTCGTCCTTGTCCAGACTGGCGGGTCATCGGGCGATGGGGGGAACCAGTGCTCCTGGACATACACTGTGAAAGATGCCGCCTCCGGGAATGTCATGGGCGAGAACGTCAACCCGACACAATCGCCGCACAAGTGGAGGCGCCCGGCAACAGGTAGTATGCTTGCTGCCAACTATGGCTACGCCAATCTAGCGGAAAACGGCGTGTTTACGATTGGTTGGATCAACGAAATCCTCGGTTAGTGGCATTGCGGCGTTTCTGATTCCTGGGGCACAAACGTGGACCCGACGGCCTTCCCCCACCAGTGGCGTCGCCCGGCCGCCTGGCGCATGGCCCCGGCCACGCTAGCCCAAGTTACGCAGTAGCTGGGCAATAAAATATTTTTTCGGAGCGTAATCGCCGATTACGCATCGGGAGCGGGGGCAATTGCCGCGAAACCCGATGTAGTGAAGACCTACCCTCTTGA
>DSDH01000257.1 GCA_011055475.1 Phycisphaerales bacterium
CTACTGGCAGTACAAGGGCAAGCCCGTCGTCCTCATCGGCGGCAGCAAGGACGACAGCCTGTTTCAGATCCCCGATCTGAAGGAGCACCTGGATGCGATCGCGGCGGTCGGCGGAAACTACATCCGCAACACGATGAGCGACCGTCAGGACCACGACTTCGAGGTCTACCCGTTCAAACGGTTGCCGAACGGCAAGTACGACCTGGAGCAGTGGAACGAGGAGTACTGGCGGCGATTCGAGAACCTGTTGCGGTGGACCGCCGAGCGCGACATCATCGTGCAGATCGAGGTGTGGGACCGCTTCGATTACTCCCCCCGCCACTGGCCCCCGCATCCCTATAATCCGAAGAACAACGTCAACTACACCTACGAACAGTCGGGCTTCGCCCCCGAGTATCCGGACCATCCGGGCGCGAACCGCCAGCCCTTCTTCTTCACCACCCCCAGGCAGCGAAACAATACGGTCGTGTTCAAGTACCAGAAGCGCTTCGTGGACAAGATGCTCTCCCACACGCTCAAGTACGGTCACGTGCTGTACTGCATGGACAACGAGACCAGCGGCGAGGAGGCGTGGGGCGCGTTTTGGGCCGAGCACATCAAGCAGCAAGGCGCCGAGGCGGGCAAGCCGGTCTGCGTGACTGAGATGTGGGACGACTGGAACCTCCGGGCCGACCGGCACCGCCGGACATTCGACCACCCGGAGCGATACGATTTCGCGGATGTCTCGCAGAACAATCACCAGAAGGGTCAGACGCACTGGGACAACTTCCAGTGGGTCCGCCAATACATCGCTTCCCGGCCGCGGCCGATCAACACCGTCAAGACCTACGGGGCGGACACCGGGCGCTACGGCACGTCGCAGGATGGCCTGGAGCGCGTCTGGCGGCATATCATCGGCGGGGCGGCGTCGGCCCGGTTTCATCGGCCCGATTCGGGCCTGGGGCTGAGCGAGATCGCCCAGGCGCATCTGCGAAGCCTGCGCTCGTTCCTGGATCGGTTCGACATCTTCCACGCCGAGCCGGATGCCGAAAGCCGCCTGTTGCGCGACCGCTCGCCCAACGAGGCCTATCTGACCGTCACTCCCCGGCAATGGGCGGTGTATTTCCCGGCCGGCGGCGCGGTGGGCCTGGACCTGTCGAACACCAGCGGCCCGCTGCGGCTGACGTGGTTGGAGATCGGTGCCTCGAAATGGCATCCGGCCCGGACGATTCAGGGCGGCTCGGTCGTGCCGCTCAAGGCCCCCGGCTCCGGCCATTGGCTGGCGCTGGTGGAAAAGCCGTAGGTCCTGTTCGAGGTGCGCCATGGTACGTTGGCAATCGCTTATTGCTGTGAGTCTGGCCGCCGCCTCCTGGGCGGCCGGCCTGCCTCAGGCCGAGCCGCGCGATCTTGGTCTTGATGTACAGAAGTTGGCGGCGGCCCGCGACTACGCCCTGCAAGGGGGCGGATCGGGCAAGGTGGTCGTCCGGGCCAAGGATGTCTTTCGCTGGGGCGATCAGGACCAGCGATACGATATCAAGTCGGCCAGCAAGTCCATCGGCGGAACGGCCCTGGGCCTGGCCCTGGCGGATGGCCGCGCGGCCCTATCCGACCGGGCGGTGCAATTCGACCCGGCGTTCGGCATCCCACCGGACACGAACCGCGACGGTCCGTGGCGAGAGCGGATCACGCTGTTTCACCTGGCGACGCAGACGGCCGGCTTCGAGAAGCCGGGCGGCTACACGAAGCTGCTTTTCGCCCCCGGCACGCAGTGGAATTACAGCGATGGCGGACCCAACTGGCTGGCGGATTGCCTCACGCGATTGTACAAGCGGGACTTGCAGGAGCTTTTGTTCGAGCGGGTCTTCTCGCCCATCGGCATCGAGCGGTCCGATCTTCAATGGCGGCCCAACGCCTACCGGCCCCGCGAGCTGGAGGGTGTGCCGCGGCGGGAATTTGGTGCCGGTGTGCATGCCAACGTCGAGGCCCTGGCCCGGATCGGGCTGCTGTACCTGCGAAAAGGCCGCTGGGACGAACGGCAGATCCTGCCGGCCTCGTTCGTCGAGCAGGCCACACGCACGCCCGATGCGATTCGCGGCCTGCCTGTGATGCATCCCGATCAGTACGCCAACGCCTCGGATCATTACGGGCTGTTGTGGTGGAACAACAATGACGCCACGCTGCCGGAGGTGCCGTGCGACGCCTTCTGGGCGTGGGGTCTGTACGACAGCCTGATCCTGGTCGTGCCCAGTCTGGACCTCGTGGCGGCGCGGACGGGGCAACGGGGCGTCTCCTGGAAGCGCCGGCCGGAGGCACATCCCTACGACGTGCTGCGGGGCTTCTTTGTGCCGCTCGTGGAGGCGATTCCCGCCGCCGAGACAGAATCCGGCGACCGGCGAACGTCTGGGCCGTCCCGTTGACCATGATCACAGGGCGAAAGGTGAAAATGGAGACAACGACGCAGCCATATGAGGATCCGCGGCCTGTGCCGGATCAGTCCGGCTGCAGGCCCAGGCACCCGACGCGCCGGCGGTTCCTGCGGCAGACCGTCATCGGCGCCGTGGGAATACTGCCCCTCAGTCGGTGGGGGGCAACCGTTGCGCACGCCGAGGCAGACGGCACGATCGCCATGCCCGTCGGCGATTTCCTCAACAGCATGGGTGCGTGCTCCAGCCTCACCGGGCGGGGGGAAACGCTCGAGGGGACCATTCAAGCCCTCAAGTACACCGGCCTGCGCTTCATCCGGTGCGGACTGGAAGACCGCATCTCCGTGAGGGACATGATCGAGCTCCACCGGCAGACAGGCGCCCGCATCGCCTACGGCCTGCTCAGCGGCGGCACGGACCTGGCCAGACTGCTCAACGAGGCCAGGCCATTGGCCTCGGCCGGCGCCCTGCTAGCCCTGGAAGGCAACAATGAGCCGAACAACTGGGGCGTCACCTACCAGGGCGAAAAAGGGGGCAGGGATCTGTCTTGGCTCCCTGTGGCGAAACTCCAGCGGGACCTGTATAAGGCTGTCAAGAGCGACCGCGTGCTGAAGGATTATCCCGTCTGGAGTATCAGCGAGGCCGGAGCGCAGACGGACAACGTCGGACTTCAGTTCCTGACGATCCCGGACGGCGCCGGTTGCCTGATGCCGGACGGCACACAGTATGCCGATTACGCGAACTGCCACAACTACATTACGCACCCGAGCTGGCCGGGTCTGCACGACAACCAGACGTGGCTCAGCGCCAGTCCCGGCCGGGACTGTCCAGTGGATGGATTATACGGGAATCACGGACGGACCTGGCGGAAGAAGTTCCCCGGTTACTCAGAGGCCGAACTCGCGACGCTGCCGAGAGTGACGACGGAGAC
>DSDH01000208.1 GCA_011055475.1 Phycisphaerales bacterium
CCGCCGGCTATGGCACTGACGCCCCTGCGGGGCTATGCGTCGCCGGGTGGCATGCCCCACGCTCGCAAGCCCCGACCCATCAAGCGCCGGGTGGCATGCCCACGCTTGCGTGGGCATGTCCTGGCGATACGGGGCGCTCGTCACCACATGGCCACACAAGTGTGGCCATGCCACCCAACGATTTTGTGGCCCCCCCTTTGACCGTCATCCCGACCGGAGGGCCGAAGGCCCGGAGTGGAGGGACCCGTTTAAACAGCGCTTCCACAAGGCACCCGACGCCATGCCACAACAACATAAGCGGTGTCGCTGCGCGACGCTGAAGAACGGATTCCTCGATCCGCCTACGGCGGACTCGGAATGACGATGATGGGGCCACCCGATGCACCCCCATGGACAGGATGAACAGCCCGCAAGGGCAGGACAAGCCACGGAGAATCACAGAGCCCAGTTGAGTTACCCGGCTTACCTCTGTGCCCTCTGTGGCAAACCCCATGCCCCGCGCGGCACGGCCCACCCGACGCGAGGACGTGTGGCCGTCCCGAGGGGTGGCGGCTTTTTGATTCGCCGTGTGAATCAAAGAGCCGGGCGTGATGGTTCGGGCCATCCCTTTGCCTTCGGCAAAAGGCTGCCACCCCACGATTTTCTGGCCCCCGCCATCGTCATCCCGACCGGAGGGCCGAAGGCCCGCAGTGGAGGGATCGGTTCGAACAGCGCTTCCACTTCGAGGCCGGGGACGACTCACGCGCGTCCCTTGTCGGCTCGATGGGCAGCGTGTAGGATGAGAAGTACAGGAAATAAATCTCTCAGGAGTGAATGGCGGTTCCTTTAGCGGCTTTTGATGCTCCCATGCCGCATTTCTGGCTCATTAACACAGGTTGGAATGTCGCCAGGGCCCCCAAGGAACCGGCATTCGTGTCAGGAATCATTTTTCTCATGGGCGATGGGCGGATTGAGGCGGTGATCTTCGACCTGGGGCGGGTGCTCGTGCAGGTGGACGTGCTCACGCTCGCGCGGCAGGTCCTGGCCGGCCGGCCGCACGCGGACCCCTCACTGCTGATCGAGCGGGTGATGACCGACCCGATCATGGCCGCGTACAACACCGGCCGCATCACGAGCGTGCAGTTCCACGCGGCCCTGTGCGAGAGGCTCGGCCTGGAGGTGGACTTCGACGCGTTTCGGCGGATGTGGTGCGGCATCTTCGGGCCCATGGCGGGCATGGCCGAGCTGGTCGCCGAGCTTCGCGGCCGCGTGCGGCTGGGCCTGCTGAGCGACACCGACCCGCTACACTGGGGCTTTCTGCGCGAGAATTACCCGTTCCTGGCGTGGTTCGAGAGGCCCACGCTCAGCTTTCAGGTCGGGGCGATGAAGCCCGATCCGCGTATCTATCGCACCGCCATCGGCAACGTCGGGACGGCGTGCGATCGCTGCCTGTACGTGGATGACCTGCCCGCCAACGTCGAAGGCGCCCGCGCCGTCGGCATGCGGGGCATCCTGTTCGAGGGGCCCGCGGCGTTGCGGCGGACGTTGGCCGAACACGGCCTGGTCCAACAAGGCTGAGGGCCAGGCGGGCTGTTCGCATTTTGGCGAGTGGTTGACGCAATTTGGCGTTTTGCTATTCCACGATGGGTGCTATAATAAATCGGTTATCGTGGAGCGATGGTGTTTTTGGGACAGGGGGGGTGATTTGGATTGTGGAGGTGTGGCCTATGCGCTAGAGTCTCTTTCCCGCCACCGGTGCGGACGCCGGTGCGTCAAGCCGTAAAGGCATGTCTTTTGGTTTTTCACGTTTTTTGGAGGAAGGACTATGCGAACGAGTCACGTTTTCATGTTAGGTCTGATCGTGGCGATGGCGACGGGCGTGGCGTGGGCCGGCCTGGAAGAGAAGATCGTCCATCGTTACAGTTTCGAGGGCAACGCGTTTGATTCGATCAGCGCCGCCGACGGCGTGGTCGTCAACAACACAGGCACAGCCGCCTTCGTCGGGGGGGAACTGGATCTGGGCAACAACGGCGGTAAGTGGTCCAACGACAATAACGGCGATTACGTGGACCTGCCCAACGGCATTATTTCCGCTCTGCTCGAGAATGAAGCCACGTTTGAGGCCTGGGTCACGTGGAACGGGCCGGCCGAATCGAGTTGGCAGCGCATCTTTGACTTCGGCACCAGCGACGGCGGAGAAAACGCCTCGCCGGGAGCGCCCGGTTCGTTCTACATTTTCTTGACGCCGCGCAGCGGGGCCGCCACGATGCGGTTCGGGAACAACCACCCGGATCCGGCTCAGAGTGAGACCTGGATCGAGACCACGGCGCTGGCAACCGGTGCTCAACAGCACGTCGCCGTGGTGTGGGATGGGCCGAACCAGACCGCGACGATGTATCTGAACGGAGTGGCCGTGGCCACCGGCACCGGCTTCACCTACCCACTGACCCGCATCACCGACAACAACAACTGGCTGGGTCGTTCCCAGTGGAATGACCCGATGTTCGTCGGGCGCTTCAATGAGTTTCGCATCTACAACGCGCCCTTGAGCGGCAGCGAAGTGGCCGCCAGCTATGCCGCCGGGCCGGATGCGGCCATCCCGCAGGTGCGGGCGTATGGTCCGGATCCGTTCAGCGGCGAGGACTACGTCGATGCGCATGGCCTGTTGACCTGGCAGGAGCCCGCCGACGTGGACCTGTTGGGCTACGACCTCTACCTGGGGACGGACGCCAATGGCGTGGCGCTGCCTCGGGTGGGTGCGGACCTGGCGACGAACAGCTTCGACCTGGATGACCTGGCTGAGCCCTTGCTGCCCGACACGGAATATTACTGGCGCGTGGACGTGCAGGATGCCAACGAAGGCGGCGATCCGACGGTGTACACGGGTCGGCTGTGGCGGTTCAAGACGGCCCCGGCGGTGCCGGTGATTACGGTCCAGCCGGTCTCGACGGGCGCTTTGCTGGGGGCTGATGCGGTCCTGACGTGCGAGGCGGTCGATCTTGGCGGCGGGTCGGTGGACTACCAGTGGTTCCGCGTGACCGAAGGCGATGACATCGCCATGAGTGATATCGGTCCGGACCAGAACGTGCTGACGATTCCGGCCGTGACGCTGGACGACGAAGGCAGTTACTACTGCCAGGTCAGCAACGTGGCCGGGGCGGTGAATTCCGCCGTGGTTCGCCTGGACGTCCAGATAGGCCTGATCCACCGGTATGACTTCACGAACGACCCGAACGACCGGGTGGGCGACGCCGACGGCGTGCTGGTCAACAACACCGGCAACGCACGGTTCGAGAACGGCCAGCTCATCCTGGGCAACACGGGACAGATGTCCAACGA
>DSDH01000093.1 GCA_011055475.1 Phycisphaerales bacterium
ACGGGGTTCTTCATGTACCCCGACAGACACTTTTTGAACGCCTCCGGCAGGATCACCTCCCCGTCCCGATCCATCGCCGCCGTGGAGGCCCAGGCCGTCACCCGGCCGCGTTCGCGGTCCACGTTCTTGACCTCGAAGGCGCGGACCACGTGCACGTCGCCGCCCGTTTCGGTTGTTACGCCTCGAACCAACTGCCCGAAATCGAAATCGTCCATCGTCACGACTCCGTTCGCAACGCCTCCGGCGCTGCCGTCCGCCCCACTTTTGATAACCCTGTTCATCCTAACCCGCCCAGGCCGCCGCCTCCCGCTCCTCTTGCTGGCGCACCTGCCGGTAGGCCATGGGCAACCAGTCCCGGATCGGAAGCGCCAACTGGTCCACCGCCGACAGGATCGCCGGCCCGTCGATGTACCCCCGCTCGGCAATCGCGGGCGACATGTGCAGCGCGCTGCAGATATGCCCGCACGTCCGCAGCCGCCCCGTCCGGGGCGTCTTGCAGATACGCCGAAACGTCTCCACCGCGTCCGACTTGAGCACGATCCCGCCGTACTCGTACAACGCCCGGATATCCTCGGCCGTGTACAGCCCGCCGTCGTCGTCGCCGGCCACTTCATCCAGGTTTAGAATGCTCATCAAACGGCTATTAAACTGGTCTAAACTGGCGTGCCCGTCGCGATAACCGGGGTCCTGCAACGTCTTGAGCAGGTCCGCGTTGCCCGCCAGAATCACCGGACACCGCGCCTTGATCACCAGCACCTGCCGCAGCCGGTTCAGGTCCCGCACCCGCAGGCTCGATGCTTCGTCGATCAGCACGATCACCCGCCGATCCCGCAGGCCCTTGACCAGCCGCGCCGTCACCGCCGCCAACGAACCGGCCGACGGCAGCCTCACCGCCCGCGCGATCTCCGCGAACAGACGGGTCATGGTCATGCAATCATCGTAGGCGATGTACACCGCGTTCTTGTCCGCCTCGGCGTACTGCCGCAGACAGTGACTCTTGCCGTGGCCGCCGTCCCCGATAATCACCCCGATCCGCCCCTCGGCGTCACTGAACGCCTCGGTCTGCACGATCAGGGTCCCGATCCGCCGGGCCACCGTCGTCGACACAAACGCCTCGCCCTTGTCCCGACGCTGCTTGCGGGCCTCACTGTTCATCATCCAGACCAGCTTGCCCGCCAGCTTCTCCAGGTCGCCGTCGTACCGGCCCGCCAGGAACGACGCCACCACCGAACGGCTGTACCCGATCCGTCGCCCGATCTGCGCGTGGCTCAGACCGTGGTCCGCCTTGAACCGCTTGACCGATTCGATCAGGGCGGCAAGCTCCGGAACCGACAGCTTCTCCGGCATCCGTTCGGTCACCTGTCGGGCGTCCTGTTCCAAACCACGATGGAGGTCGTCACTTGGCATTCAACGTCCAGCCTCACGGCTCCGGGAGGTCAGGCCAGGGCCCGAATTCGCGCGGCTCGGCCCTCGGCTCCAGGATGCTGCGGGCCAGGTCCTTTAATACCTGTCGCTGCTGTTCTGGTGTCGTTTCGCCCTCGGCCTCGAAGGGATGCACGATTCCCAGGGGCGGGAGCTCCGGCGGATGATTCATGGCGTAGAGCGCCTCCATATCGACTTCAAGCCCGCCGATGTCCGTGCCCTCGGCACCCGCCGCCCGCTGCGCGACCCGCTTGATCACCTGCCGCCGCTCTTCGCGCCGGGCGGCCTGGGCCTGGCCGTCTATGGGTGTGGCGACCGGTTGGACGTCCACGCTCGTTTCCTCCGGCTCCGGCCGCGTGCGGTCGGCCAGGGCCGCAATCGTCAGGTCCACAATACGGGCATGCCGCCGGCGGGCCGCCGGCCCCGCCGCCTCGCGCACGGTCCGTGTCGCCCGTGCCTTCCTGCGCATGGCTTCGCGCAGGTCTTCATCCTTGACGGCGACGCCGTACCGCACGAAGTCGGCCTGCTCGGCCACGGTCAAAAGCTCCCAGGTCTCGGCGTCGTAGACGTGGACGCGGCGGAGGTCATCAGGGTCATAACTGACGCGGACGGTCCGGCCCTGGTACAGCACGAGCCGCTCATTGTACTGGCCGTAGTAGACGTTCCTGAACCGCACGCCGTTCTTGCCGACCTTGAGCGGCCGACTCCACACCCGCAGCAGCAGGTCCAGGCTGCGCTTGTCGGCCATGCGTTTGCTGGTCCGCGTCGCGAACACCTCGTTCGGCGTCGCGCCGTTCATGCCCTCGCCCTTGTGCGGTGTGTTGTCATACGCGGCGATCCACCGCTCCAGACGGGGCGCAAACGTCTCCAGGGTGAAGGCCTCGGCCACGGCCTCCCTGCTATTCAAGTACTCATTCAAATCCTCCGGCTTCTGGGACGCGTCCTTGCCGCAATACGTCGGGACGAACTTGCACAACTGCCGGTCCAGCGTGTCAAAGAAACGCTCGATGGACTTGCTTTTGGCGTGATACGGAATGGCAAACGACACGTCGATACTGAGCAGGTTGAACAGGCCGCTTATGCCGGCTTCATCCAGGTAGCCCTTCTTGAGCGCCCGGCGTTTTTGCTTGGTCGTGCCGGTGAACATCTCCGAGTCATAGTCCCGCCCGTTGTCGATCTTCACGCTGTCCGGCAAGCCGTGGGCCAGGACACCGCGCCGCAGCGCCTGCAGGATCGTCCCTTGGTTTGGGGATGGGGCCAGGTAGTGGCCCATGACCTTCCGGCTGCGCATATCAATCCAGGCCGTGAGCCAGGGCCGAATCCACCGGCCCCGGTGGCGCACCGAAATGTTGAGCTGGTGGTGATCGCCCACCCAGACGGACCCCGGCGGAATGCTCTCGAAGTCCTTGAGGATATAGGGCTCGCACTTTGCCGTGTAGGCCGATGGACCTTCACGGTACAAGACGCGGGTGGGTAGCGGGATGCTCTTATCCACCCAGCGGCGGACGCAGTCATAGGGCGGGATCTGCCAGCCGTTTTTCTTGCCTTCAAGGGCGACGATGCGCCAGCAGGCCGCCAGGTCCGGCTTGTTCCCGTGCAGATACAATTCCTTGAGGCGATCCTGCGCCTCAGGGCTGAACGGGTGGCCGTGGCCTGGAGTGCCGCGCCGTTTGTCGATCAGCCCGGCGATCCCGTCGCGGTGGTAGGCCCGTATCCAGCGCTGCAACGACCGGAACGCCAGGTCGTGCGCCCGGGCGAAGTGCCGCAGTACATCGGTCCGGCCGATCCCTTCGCGGGCGGCCGCGCGGCAGAACGCCTCGGCCTCTGTGATCAGGCCGACCCGGCGCAGCGCGGCTTCGCGCTTCTTCACATTGACCGCCTTCATCGCGTCGA
>DSDH01000273.1 GCA_011055475.1 Phycisphaerales bacterium
ATGATAACAGGAATAACGAATGGCAGGCCGATTCTCAAGCCAGATCTCGGCATCTTCCAGGAAATTCCCGGCCGGACCGCGCCCGCTGAAACTCGCCGTCGCCCTCCGACACATTGCAGTAAACGCCGGCAGGCAAGCCCCGTGGAAGCCTTCGCGAGAAGAAGAACAGCGACTGCCCGAGACTTCCTCCATCTCTCCGGCTAGTAAGCGGAAAGCAACCAGAAATCACAACGAGGAGTGATCGACCACGGACAGCAACGACCTCTTTGACGGAATCATGAGAAGTACCAACCAGTTTGCTGACGAGATCGCCGAACAGCGGTTGCAGGAAAGAATGCGAGAAACCGGACGAGCTGTAAAGAATTATGGGCGATAATTCGGAGGATTTTCCACCCAAAGAGAAGCGGGGGCATGACGGATTTCCAGAAAAATGAGTTACCGGGCCTGGAGAGGCCACAGCATAACACCGATATATGGCACCTCTAAGAGTCACAAAAAAAACACCCGTGTGGCAATCGGATGCGGTTAGTGGAAGGGTTCGTCTTCTGCAAATGGTGGAGGCGGGGGGATTCGAACCCCCGTCCCGTGACATTTCCAGTCGAGCATCTACATGCATAGTCGCTTTTTTAAATCTCGCCTCGGCCATCGCCAAACGACAGGCTACGACCTTGGCCAGTCCGCTGCATCTCGCCCTTGGGTCGCGGACCACCCCGCGGGCCAGCCCGCTGTTCGACGCCCTTCACACGCCCACGGGCACAGCGCGTGAGGACGGGTGGCCTAAATTAGGCCGCCATACTGTACTGGTAGTTGCCAGTTACTGTGGTGCCGGATGATTTACCAGGCCAACCGGCGTCCTGGGCATGCAGCCCGACCTTCTACCTGTCCGGTCGATGCCATTCGCCCCCATCTTCCACTGTCAAAGAGCTCACCTGCATAGTATACTGTACGCTCGGCCGGTCGGAAATGTTTTTCGGCCGATCCGGCCATTATTTGCAGGGGTTTTGTGCGAGGGTTTTGGGATGTTCAAGCGTTGGTCGGTTGTATTCTGCGGTCTGTTCGGACTGGCCTGGCCCTGTGTGGCGGGGCTGGATCGGGAGGCGTTGATCGAGAAGGTGATCGCCGTGCGGCCGCACCCGCGGCAATTGGCCTGGCAAGAGCTGGAGTTTACCTGCTTTGTGCACTTCGGAGTCAACACGTTCCGCGGGGTGGAATGGGGTGATGGACACGAGGACCCGGCCATCTTCCAGCCGACGGACCTCGACACGGACCAGTGGTGCCGTGTCGCCAGAGACGCGGGGATGAGGCTGGTCCTCTTCACGGCCAAGCACCACGATGGGTTCTGCCTGTGGCCCAGCCGCTACACGCGGCACAGCGTGGCGTCGAGCCCGTGGAGGGACGGGCACGGTGACGTGCTGCGCGACTTAGCGGCCTCGTGCCGTAAATACGGTCTGAAGCTGGGGGTGTACCTGTCGCCGGCGGACCTGTACCAGATCGAGCACCCGGAGGGGCTGTACGGCAACGGCAGTGCGTACCGCCGGCGGACGATCCCCCGGCCGGTGGAGGGTCGGCCATTTGAAGACCCGCGGACCTTCGAGGTGGAGGCGGACGACTACAATGAGTATTTCATGAACCAGCTTTTCGAGCTGCTGACCGAATACGGCCCGATCCACGAGGTGTGGTTCGACGGGGCGCACCCCAAACGCAAGGGCGGCCAGCAGTACACCTACAGCCAGTGGTACGACATGATCCGCGAGCTGGCCCCGCAGGCCGTGATCGCGATCAAGGGGCCGGATGTGCGATGGTGTGGCAATGAGGCCGGCTGGACGCGCCCGGCCGAGTGGAGCGTCATCCCCATCGGTGCGCCGCCCGGCAAGTGGACCTGGCCCGACATGCAGGCGGCCGACCTGGGCAGCCTTGAGCGGATCGCCGAGGTGCTCGGCGAAGGCGGCGTGCTGCACTGGTACCCGGCCGAAACGAACACCTCCATCCGCCACGGGTGGTTCTGGCGGGATGAGCGGCAGCACGTCAAACCGGCCGAGGAAATCCTCGACATCTGGTACCGGTCGGTGGGCGGCAACACCGTGTTTCTCCTGAACGTACCGCCCGACCGCCGGGGCCGATTCGCCGACCGGGACGTGCGGGTCCTGCAGGAGGTAGGTCGGGTGCTGCGTGAGACCTTCGCCCACAACCTGGCGACGGGGGCGACAGCACGCTGCTCGGCCCCCAGCGAACCGGGCCGGGAGCCGGCCCGTATACTGGACGGCGATCCGACGACGTGCTGGATGCCCAAGCGTGAGGCGCCGATGGAGCTGGTCGTGATGCTGCCCGAACCGCGGCGGTTCAACCGGATCGTCTTGCAGGAACCGATCGCCGACTTCGGTCAGCGGATCGGCCGGTTTGCGGTGGACGTCGGCGTGGACGATGGATGGAAAACGGTTGCCGAGGACACGGTCGTCGGCTATAAGCGCATCTGCCGGATCGAGACGGGCACGACCGACCGGGTGCGGATACGCATCGTGGATTGCCGGTCGGTCCCGACGATCAGCGAGTTTGGGTTGTATCTCGAGCCGCCGCGGGAACCGTGAACCGGTCCGCGAGGGGAGAGGGCTGTGGGAATACAGTTCCGTTCAAAATAAAGAATCACGAACATCGTGTAACGTCGGCGTACACTCAAGGAGGCAAAGGCATGGCCACAGAGAAGGCAAAGCAGGCACGACAGAAGGTGGTGGAGGTTCTGAACAAGGCCCGCGCGATGGAATTGCAGGCCATCGGGCAGTACATGAATCAGCATTACAACCTGGATGACATGGACTACGGCGAGCTGGCCGCGAACGTCAAGCTGATCGCGATCGACGAGATGCGGCACGCGGAGATGTTCGCCGAGCGGATCAAGGAGCTCGGCGGCGAACCGACGGCCGATCCGGACGATAAGGTCGAGCGGGGGCAGCCCGTGGAGAAGGTGTTCTCCTTCGACGTGGATCTCGAAGACGGCGCCATTGTCGCCTATAATGGATTCCTGGGGGTCTGCCGCGAGGCCGGGGACAGCACCAGCGCCAAGATGTTCGAGGAGATCATCGACGACGAGCAGGTGCACCTGAACTACTTCGACAATGTCCGCGAGCACGTTGATCGGCTGGGTCCGGCGTACCTGGCGCGGATCGCGGGGACCTCCTCGGCGACGGGGCTGACCGGTCAGGGCTTCGTGGCTCGACAGGCCGGGGCGTAGGAGGCACGGAGGCATCGCCAACGCCAACGGACGGGTCCGCGCCGCCAAGCCAAGCTACAGTGCTGGAG
>DSDH01000112.1 GCA_011055475.1 Phycisphaerales bacterium
CTGGTTGACGCCGTCGGCATGGGGCTGGGCTTCACGCTGACGCTGTGCGTGCTGGCCGCGATCCGCGAGCTGTTGGGCACGGGCATGATCTGTGAAAAGCCGGTCCTGCCCGTGGCCGGTCCGCAGGGCGGCTGGTTCATGCCCTGGACGGCCATGATCCTGCCGGTTGGCGCGTTTATCACACTGGGGCTGTTGCTGGGCGGCGTGAACCTGATCACACGCAGGACGAAAGGCTGACGTGATGGAAACGTTACAGGTGCTTGTGCTGGGCTTTCTGTCCATCGTCATCGTGAACAACCTGGTGTTCACGAAGTTCCTGGGCATCTGCCCGTACCTGGGCGTGTCGGGGCGGATTGACATGGCCTTCGGCATGGGCTGCGCGGTGACGTTCGTGGTGACGCTGGCCGGGACGCTGACGTGGATGATCGACCACTGGGTCCTGCGGGTGCTGGGCCTGGAGGTGATGATGTACGTGTGCTTCATCCTCGTCATCGCCGGGGCCGTGCAACTGGTGGAGATGTACATAAGGAAGTTCTTCCCCGCCTTGTACGAGAGCTTCGGCATCTTCCTGCCGCTGATCACGACCAACTGTGCGATTCTGGGCCTGTGCCTGTTCCTGAACCTGTGGGACACCCGCCGGCTCATCGAGGCGGTCGTGCTCAGCTTCGGCGCGGGCGTCGGGTTCACCATGGCCATCTGCATCATGGCCGGGATCCGTGAGACGCTGCAACTGGCCGATGTACCGGCGTGCCTGCGCGGGGCGCCGATCACGCTCATCACGGCGGGCCTGCTGAGCCTGGCCTTCATGGGATTCGCGGGGATGATTCGCTAGGCGCTGCCGATGGAGATACTGGGACAGATCACGGAGTTCTGGCGACAAGCGTGGCCGGCGGCGGTGACGATGATCGCGCTGGGGTCGGCCTTCGCGGTGTTGCTGCTGGTCGCCAGCCTCAAGCTCAAGGTCCAGGCCGATCCCAAGGTCGAGGAGGTCCTGGCCGCGTTGCCGGGCATCGACTGCGGGGCGTGCGGTTTCGCGGGATGCAGCTCATACGCCAAGGCGGTCGTGGCCGACCCCAAGCTGCTGGGGCGATGCGCCCCCGGCGGGGCCGCCACCGCCGCGCGAATCGCCGAGATTCTGAGCCTGTCGGTCGGCGGCGGCTCGGCCCCGGCCCGGCCCATCGTCTACTGCCGAAGCCACACCGAAGACCGTCTGTTTTACGCATCCTATAGCGGCATCGACCGCTGCACGACCGCCAACGCCCTGGCCAACGTGCAGGCGTGCAAGTTCGGCTGCCTGGGCTTCGGCGATTGCGTGCGGGCGTGTCGGTTCGATGCCCTGCACGTCGTCGACGGCCTGGCGACGGTCGATTACGACAAGTGCACCGGTTGCGGCGCGTGTAGCAAGGCCTGCCCGCGCAACCTGATCGAGATGGTGCCGTTCACGCATGAGGTGATGATGGTCGTGGCCTGCCGCAGCCGCGAGGATGGCAAGACCACCCGCGCCATGTGCAAGGTCGGCTGCATCGCCTGCGGCTTGTGCGCCCGGCAGAGCGACCTGTTCACCGTCGAGGACGGCTACGCCCGGATGGACACCGAACGATACGAACCCGGCGAGGCATGCGAAACCGCGATGGCCAAGTGCCCGACCGGGGTGATCGTCTATCGCGGCAAGGGCGCCCCACCGCCGCGCCCCGCCGGGCAAAAGCCGGCCCGCGCCGCGACCTGATACGCCGCCCGAATCGCCCGCCTCACTCGCCGAGCACCTCCTGGTAGACCCGTTCGATGGTATCGACCATCGTCTCCGGGGCGAACCGTTCGATCACGCTCTGTCGCCCGGCCGCGCCCAGGCGATCCCGCAGGCGGGCATCGGCGATCAGCTCCTCGCAGGCCGCGGCCAGCCCCTCCACGTCCTCCGGCTCAATGAGTCGTCCGGTGCGGGCGTTGACCACCTCGCGGGCCCCGTCGATGTCGAAGCTGACCACGGGCTTGCCGCACAGCATCGCCTGGGGCAGCACCCGCGCCAGCCCCTCGCGGAGCGAGCAATGCACCAGAATGTCCGAGGCGTGAATCGCCAGGGGAATCTGCGTCGGCGGCAACAGGCCCGTGAACTTGAACCGGTAGCCCAGGTTGGCCAATCGAATCTGCCGGCGGATTTCATCGGCCAGGTCGCCGTCGCCCACAAACAGCCAGATGCAGTTGTCGAACTTGGAAACCAGGCGACGGGCCGATTCGATGATGTACTCGTGCCCCTTGAACTCGGTCAGCCGCGCGATGCAGACCAGCACAACCGCCTGCTCGATGATGCCGTATCGCTGGCGGAACCCCTTGATCTGCTCGACGTCCGGCGGATGCAGAAAGGCCTCCTGCTCGATGGCCGAGTACGCCGTCGTAAACGGCTTGTCCAGGCCGATACCGACGGCGTGCATCGTTTCGGTCATGGCCTTGGCAACGGAGATAAAAGCGTCGGTCCGCCGGGCGGCGGCCCGCTCGATCGCGATATACAGTCGGTTCGTCCAGTCCGCCAGATACGGGTGAAACGCCAGGCCGTGAATCGTGTGAACGATGCCCGGTCGGGGCCGCAGGGCCGCGGCCGCATAGCGGCCCAGGATGCCGGCCTTGGCCGAGTGCGTATGCACGATGTCCGGGGCCAATGACCGCAGGAGCCGCTTCAGTTGCAGGTAGGCGAGGCCGTCACTGAACGGCCGGATCGGACGGATCAGCCGGTTGAACTCGATGATCTCGTAGCCCTGCCCCCGCGCGTGCTCGAAGAGCGCCCCCTCGGGCCCGATGGCCGGACCGGTGATCAGCGTGACCTCGTGACCGCGCCGCGCCAGATGCTTGCACGTGATCAGCGTGTTCTCCTGAGCGCCGCCCAGAATCAACCGGGTAATGACGTGTACGATTCTCATGCGGATCCATCCGTCCCGGCGCCCGATTGCGGCGCGTAGTGAATCTCCATCAGGCACAGCCCGCTCGCCGGGGCCAGCGGCCCGGCCACCGTGCGGTCGCGCGCGGCCAGGATCGTCTCGATCCGATTCCAGGCCCAGCGGCCGCGGCCGATCTCCACCAGCGTGCCCACGATGTTGCGCACCATATTGTACAGGAACCCATCCGCCTCGACCTCCACGTGCACCCAGTCCCCCTCACCGCGCACCGTGCAGTCCAGGATCGTCCGCACCGAGCTGGCCCGCGTGTCGGCCGCCGAGGCGAACGAGCGGAAATCGTGCCGACCCCTCAGGCGGCGCGCGGCCTTGTCCATCGCCTCGACGTTC
>DSDH01000078.1 GCA_011055475.1 Phycisphaerales bacterium
CCGCGGCGAGAAACTGGGCGTTACAGGACTCGAACCTGTGACCTTACGGGTGTGATCCGTACGCTCTAGCCAACTGAGCTAAACGCCCGAAAACCGCATTAGACCCCAAGGGCCCCCATTCTGTCAACCCCTTGGCCATGAATTCACGGCTTGGCACCTCGACGTGACCCACCGGTCTCCTGCCGGCGCGCAACGCTTCAGGGGAGTCATATAAGTTGTTGCGAAAAAATGGCTTACGTGTTTTGCGGGCACTGCCGCGGACCTGTGCATTTCGTGGCGGGAAGCTTCCGACGGCCCTTTCTGAGGACAGATCTGCGATAAACGAGCATGCTTCTTCGTCTTATTGGGTGGCCGGCGCCTCTCGCGATGGGCCAGGGGGCAGGAAGAGGGAAGTGGATTGTGTGTATCCGATAGCAGCGCGCCCTCTTGACAAAGGAGGTGGCTCTGTGGTACGATGCCAACGTTCCCACCCGGGGCATGGGAGGCAGAAGTGATGAAAGAGCAGGAACTCAGGCAGGCCGTGGCCTACATCAACGAGCTTGAAGAGGCGCTTTTCATTCCCTGCGGCACCCTCATCCCTTGGCAGATTGAGCTGACCCCCCTGAACAATACGATTGTCTGCCTGCACCAGGCGGCCTTCATGTTCGAGGACAAGAAGCTCAGGATCATGTGCGCCCACACGGCTCTGCGGGCCCGCCAGTGTCGCGATCGCATCCTTCGCCGCTGCGGGATGAAGTCCTCTAAGGTCGGCTGATCCTCGCCGGTTACTGCCAGCAGGTATGGCTGGGCTGCCTGTTGCACTCCATCCATGACAAGGCCAGCAGCGCCAAGTCCTCCAGGTCAACCTGGCAATCCTGGTTGATGTCGCCTGCGGGGTATTCCGGGCACTCGAACGGCTCCAGGATGGTGAACTCGGCCGTGCCGACCATCGCGTGGGCCCACCAGCCCTGCAGGTCGCTGCCGTGAAACGACTCCTCGGTCAGCAGCAGATCGCACCGGTAATGCCCCGGCAGCAGGCCCACGCCGTCGTCACCCAATCGTTCCCACTCGCCGAAAATCCCCACCGTGGCGGGGCCATAATCCGTGTCGTACTGGGGGTGCAGATCGGGATCGATGTTCCAGGTGTGTTCGACTTCGGGCCCATCCAGGGCTCCCGGCGACCGCTGCGAGGTCTTCCACAACACGTGGTAGCAGGCGTCCACGACGAAGTCGAAAGAGGCGTTGCCGTTCTCATCGGTGATGAAGTAGTCAAACACGCGGTAGCCGCTGTACTTATAATGCAGGCCGGTCGGGCTGGTTGATGTGTTCGGGTCACAAGGCAGTTGGGGCCGGGGCGGCCTGCTCGTATGTGGCGGAGGCGGTGGGCAGGATCGCCGTGACGCTGGGCAGTGGCAATTGCCGTTTCACGGGGAACCTCGTAGAATGACCCACGTACCGGTAGAGGGATCGGTGGCGAGGAAGGGCTATGGTTGACGCACTCAACGCTGAAGACGTATTCGAGCTGGCTTGCCAAGTTGAGCGGGACGCGGCCGATTTTTATCGGCAGGCCGCCAACACCCTGGATCACCCCCAGGTGTGCGATCTGTTGCGGCGACTGGCGTCGTGGGAATCGCGGCATGAGCAGCGATACACGCTGATGAAGGAGACGTTGCGTTTGCAGGGGATCGCAGTCAAGGGGGTCCATTCGCAGGAGTACAAGGCCCTGGCCGGGCTGAGCATATTCGCGCAAGGAACTGCGCCGCCGTGGGTTATAACGCCACGCACCACGCCCAGAGATGTACTGGAGGAGGCATTGCGGCGGGAGCATGCGAGCCTGGCCTTCTTCAAGGCGATGTGGCGGTTCGTGGCCGATGAGCCGGCCGCGGCACAGATCGGGAGGATCGTGGCCGACGAACGGGAGCATATTGCGACGATCCAAAGGGCCCTGGACCACGTATCGAACCAGACGGCGCAGGCCGCCAACGATGAAACGGGCTATGTAAGGGACTTTCAATGAGTCTGGCCGAGTATTTCGAGCACACCGAGGGAACGGGTATTCTGGCGACGGCCGATCCGGACGGACGGGTGGATCTGGCGATTTATGCCAAGCCGCACGTCATTGATGATACGACCGTGGCGTTCGTTATGCGCCAGCGGCTCAGCCATCATAATCTGGCCTCGACGCTGCACGCGGCGTACATGTTCATCGAAGCGGAGCAGGGGTATAAGGGGGTGCGGCTGTATCTCACCAAGCAGCGTGAGGAGGTGAACGCGTCGCTGGTGGCCCGGCTTCGGGCCAAACAGCCCGAAATCTACGCCGAGGCCGACGATTCGCAGAAATACCTCGTGATCTTTCGGGTGGATCACATGCGGCCACTGGTGGGCGAGCCCGCCGCATCGGCGCAAGAACGCCAAGGCGTGTGAAGGTCCCAACGCGCGAAGGAAGGGCGATCGCGGACAGGGTCGCCTCGGGAGCAGGGCCCGGGGGCCCGGAGTCGAGAAGTCCCCCCCGCGAGCACTGTCGCACGGCAGGTGGCGATCCACCGCCACGGTGTGTCCGGTGTCGCTTCGCGACATTGAAGACTTCGGCTCCTCGATCCCGACACGTGGGGACTCGGCATAGCGACGCCAGGGGGCGGCCGGACGTCTGGCTTCACGTGTCCTGGGATATCGGGGTGTGATACTGTGCGTCGATGCGCTGGGCGTCGCCGGGAGGCGGGGCATGTCTGTTATCGGGTTATCCGCAGGGTCGCAACGGCGGGCAGGCCCGCTTAAGGGCCAGAAAACGATGCTTCTGGCTTGAATCGGGCGGGGGATTTTGGTCTAATGGCGCTTGTGTCGGTTCCGGTCCATTCGAGGAGGGCCTGCCAGGACAGGAGGCATGATCCTTGAGTGTGCTGTGCGGAGTCGAGGGGTCTATCACCGCTCGGCCCCGCCGTGTGTCAGCACAATACTTTGCGCCCCGGCAGGAGTGACCCGATGAAAAGGTTTTTGTTTCCTCTCGGCATGGTCCTGGTCTGTTCCTTCACAATGTCGGCGGCGACGGTTCCGATCTCGCTGGCGCCGGCGGACTGGGAGCTGAACGGCACCCCCACGGGCTCGTATTCGTTCACCCAGACGGCGGAGGGATACCTCCGGGTGACCAGCAGCTATCGCCCCAGCGCCGTCAGCGTTCGGAGCAAGACCGTATTCAACTTGCAGGGTCCCGCAACGCTGCGCTACAAGTGGCGGTTCAACACCGCCGGGCAGTACGGCGCGACAAACGATGCGCCCACGCCGTTCGGACGC
>DSDH01000706.1 GCA_011055475.1 Phycisphaerales bacterium
AGCATGTCGCAGGTGCTGGTGCCGATGATCTTGACGAGCTTACCCGGCCCAATCCCGGAGCCAACGGCCCCGAGATGGGCGTCAAAGGCCCCTACCGCCACGGGGATGCCGGCGGGCAGTCCCAGCTTCTCGGCCCACTCAGCCGTAAGGCCGCCGGCTTTCGTCTCCACGGTGTAGGTCTTGTCAGGCAGACAGTCGCGCAGGACGCCCAGCTTGGGGTCGAGCTTCGCAAGGAGGTCTTTGGCCGGATACCCCCCCCACTGCTCGTTGAACATGGCCTTGTGCCCGGCGGCGCAGCGCCCGGCCTTGAATTGCCCGGGGCGCATTGTGCCGGTCAGCACGGCGGGGATGTAGTCGCAGCATTCAATCCATGTATAGGCGGCGTCGAAGACGGCCGGGTCCACCCGCAGACAGTGCAGAATCTTGCTGAAGAACCACTCGGATGAGTACGTGTTGCCGCACTTGGCCAGGTACTCCGGGTGCATCTTGGCGGCCAGGTCGGTGATTTCGGCGGCCTCGGCATAGCCGGTATGGTCCTTCCAGAGCCAGGCCATGGCGTTGGGATTGCCCTTGAAGCGCGGCAACATGCTCAGCGGCGTGCCGTCTTTATCCACCGGCATCGGCGTCGAGCCGGTGGTGTCGACGCCGATGCCGACGACCTGCGATGGCTTAAAGAACTTGTCGGCGGCCTTGGCAGCCGTCAGGGCCTGTCTGACCGTGACCTCAATACCCTTGACATAGTCGGCGGGGTTCTGGCGGGCCAGATTGTGGTCGGCCCCGTCCAGGACGATGCCCGCGTCGCCGGTTTCGTACTCCCAGACGGCGGCGGCCAGTTCGCGGCCGCTGGTGGTATCCACAATGAGGCATCGGACGGAATTCGTTCCATAGTCCAGGCCGATGGTGTAAGGCATTGTTCCGACTCCTTTGCTGTTGGGGGTCATCTCAGCCAGAAGCTGAAGTACAGATAAAGGCCCAGCACCAGACCGAGGACAACAACCGTTATAACAATATCGATGGCGTTCCAGCTTTGACGGTTTTCCTTCTTCTGCTCGGCGGTGGCGGTGGCATAGGTCAGACCGATGATCTGCTCGGCGTTGGGCGGGGCAGTCACGAGTGAGACGGCAACGACAACAATGATGCTCAGACCAAGCAGCCAGCCGGTGGCGAAGAGGAAGTTGTACTGGCCGATGGCTACCAGCCAGCTGGGGGAGGCAATGGTGGGATCGCTACCGCCGGTGAGCGCCTGGATGGTAAGCTTGGCCATGCCGGCGACAAAGCCAATGGCCAGGCCCGCGACGGCCCCTTTGCCGTTGATGCGTTTGAAGAACAGTCCCAGCAGGAAGACCGCGGCGATGGGCGGGGCGAGGTAGCCCTGCACGCTCTGGAGGTATTTGTAGAGCCCGCCCTGCGAGACCCGCTGCATCACGGGAATCCAGATAATACCCATGAACACCACGACAATGGTGGCGATTCGGCCGACTGTAACCAGGTGCTGTTCGGAGGCCTTCGGCCGAATTTTCTCATAGATATCGACGGTAAACAACGATGCGCAGGAATTAAACAGGGATGACAGAGAACTCATTAGCGCCGCCAGGAGCCCCCCAACGACCAGCCCCCGAAGCCCCATAGGCAGCAGTTCAGTAACCATCACCGCGAAGACGTGATCGCCGTCAAGGGCGGGCTGACCGTCAACCATCTTCGTCGGAATCGTGATGAGTCCCTTCTGGTGAAGGGCATAACCGATCAGGCCGGGCACGACGAAGATCATAACGGGCCAAACCTTGAGGAAGCTGCCCCAAAGGGCCCCCCGGCGGGCATTACGGAGGTCCTTCGCCGCAAGGGCTCGCTGGACGATATACTGGTCGGTGCACCAGTACCAGATACCGATGATGGGCGACGCGATCAGGACGCCAAGCCACGGAAAGTCGGGATCGGTATTGGGTCGCCACAGGGCAAAATTCGTCGCGTTTTCACGGCAGATGCTCTGCAGTTCCGTCCAGCCGCCGAGTTTGGACAACCCAAAGAAGGTGATGAAGGCCGAGCCGATCAGCAGGATAACGGTCTGAATGGTATCGGTGTAGACAACGGCCCGGAGGCCGCCGAGAACGGTATAGAGACCGGTGAGCGTCACAGTCAGCAGGGCCCCGAGCCAGAAGGCGTCGAGCGTGAAACTCTCGGTAACGGGGATATGGATCTCCGGCAGCAGAACATTGAAGACGACGCCGCCGGCATAAACCGTGACGGAAACCTTGGTAAAGACGTAAGCCACCAGCGAAACAATCGACAAGATCCAGCGGGCGGTGGGGTTGAAACGGCGCTCGAGAAACTCGGGCATCGTGAAGACGCGGGAGCGGTAATAGAAGGGAATGAACACCCATGCAAGCATGACAACAACCCAGGCATGGAGTTCCCAGTGGGCCATGGCCATACCGCTGGTGGAGCCCTGGCCGGCAAGGCCCACGATGTGCTCGGAGCCGATGTTGGAAGCGAAGATCGAGGCGCCGACGACAAACCAGGGCATGTGTCGTCCAGCCAGGAAGTAATCCGTGGAGGACTTCTGACGCTGGGCCACCACCCAGAAGGCAATGCCCATGATAACAACGAAGTAGCCTGCGATGACGATCCAGTCCAGCGTTCCAAAACCGCTCATACGATTCCCTTCAGATAGCTTCTGGCCAATTCAGGCCCGGTCACCCAAGTTGTCTGAGCACACTGAAAAGGCCGGGCGCCACCGCTATGTGCAGTCTCCCCGCACGAGGGCGGGACGGCCCAATTTTAGCCCGGGAGGGGGCTTTTGCAAGTTTCCCATGACAAAAAATTCCAGGCGCGGGGTATTGAACCGGCGGCGGGCCCAAGCCCGGGCAGGTGCAGATCCGCCTCAGACCCTGAGGTTTGCTTGCAGAGCGTGTCTTTTCGCGTTCCAATGGGTTTTCCAGCGCATTATTTGTGTGACTGGTAGACGTTGGAACGCCTATTAGTCTATGGAAACGGGCACTTTTTGCCTGCACCCGGGCAAGTACATACGGACAAGACACATTTTTCGCAGGATAGCTATGTTCCGGCCGGTCTAATCGACCGCGTCGGAGGAAGGAGGCTATCATGGCAACGGTAAAGATGGGATGGCGGTTCGTTGGGGGCCTGGCGGCTTTGGTTTTGGCCGTTGGTCTGGCGGCAGAGCCGCTGCTGGGCGCCAGAGAAGCACGTTCGTCAGCAGCGGCCTCACGAGCGGCCGATCGGGCTGCCGCACAGGCATCCCGGCAAA
>DSDH01000618.1 GCA_011055475.1 Phycisphaerales bacterium
CGCATACTTCCACCCAAAACACCGAGCCTGCATGCCCACTCCAGCGCACAGACTCCGATCACAACAAGAGACCCGATGTGACCAGAAACTGGCGTCTTTTGGCGTTTCGCCGCACACATCCGCAAGCCCCTCCCCCTCGGAGCAAGATGATCTATTCGGAGTTGACACGATAGATCGTTGACTCCGATAGCGAACGCGTAACATCCTCTGGAGCCGTATTCGGATCGGACGGAGGGCGGAGCAGGCCGGAGGTCTTTCCCGCAACCGGACCTTTGGGGTTTGCCATGTGCCACTCGTAGTACTTCACCCACTCGGCCGAAAGGTCCTCCCAGCGATGTTCAATCCAGTCGTTCCCCTCACGATACCTCCATCGCACCGGGCGGCCAGCCTCAAACCAGGCCTGTGCGGTCATGGCCCCGTTGGGATCGTGGACGGTCCACGGCCCCGTCCGCAGGCCATCGGCCCATTGGCCCTCCTCATAGAGGGTTCCATCAGGGTAGTATCGCACATGCCGCCCGTGATAGAGTTGCCGGTTATCACTGAGTTCTATTTCACATTGCAGCCTATCCAAGATGCGCACCTGTTGCTTGTACAAGACGGTACCATCATCGGCCTTTTCCTCAACGATCTGCTGGGTCACGGGGTTGTTGAGCGCCCGCCAGACGCCGATCGTGACAAAGGCGCCGAGCGGTAACACGTACCCCATCGCCGCCACCCAGAGCAGAAGTGCGGTTGCGCCGATCCCCGGCGGACTCACGGCGATGCGGTTCCACAACTGCAGCGCGACATCGGCCATGGCCTTGGGCTTCATGGGCCCCGGCATGTTCTGGGTGATCCAGTCCACGATCGGTCTCAAGAGGTTTTCCGGAATATCCTCACCCTGGGCCGAATCCAGTGGAGGAGCGTCCTCCCCGCCCGCCCGGGACCCGGACCACTCCTTTCTCAAGTGTTCTGCCGCAGTGGCCATCCTGAAACTCTGGCGAACACTCATGATCTGAAGGAATCCGAGAATCCCGAAAAGCACACTGCCCAACGCCAATGCGATCAGGAGCAGCACGCCGGCCATGAGGATGTTTGCGACCATTTCAACGTACCGGTTCCGCGAGAACAGAACCTGATGGACGAAGCGCCCGCCATCGAGCGGGCGGATCGGCAGAAGGTTCAACAGGTTAAGCGCCAGGAACACGGCGCCCAGCCGCAGGAGGGCCGGAGTCTCCACGAACATGTGCAGGATCATCAGGATACAGCCCACGATGATGCCGGGCAGCGGTCCGCAAAGGGAGACAACGGCCTCCTTCCACGCCGCGACCCGATGTCCTCGACCCGCGACCGCGGCGCCTATCAGCGGAATGAAGAACATCTGCACGTTGCGATAACCGAAGGCCTTCATGGCCAGCCAGTGTCCCGCCTCGTGGACCACCACCACAAGCAGAATCGCCCCCATGGCGTCGAGACCCCATTTCAGAAGGCCCAACTGGAAGAACAGAACCAGCGAGACGAGCAGAATACCCAGGTTCCTGAGCCAGCTTCGCTGGGGGTTCTGCTGTGCGGCAATCGCCTCGCGCACGGCCTGGTAGCGGTTCTCTTCCGGGTCCGGACCGGCGACAGGCGCCGCGCTCTGCGGCGTCTGCCCCGACTCAACCGGATTGGATTCGGATGTGTCTTCCACTGTCGTTCCCTCCTTTCTACAGCCTGTTTTAGCCCATCAGTTCATTTACAGCCCTGGCTCGGTCAGGACCGCACGTCGGGTGCAACCGGTCGAATGCACGAATACGGAGACGCTGCCACTTCATCGGGGGCCTCATCCATGAACCCAAAGTCGCGACTGTAGCTGCTCATAGCTGTTCTCCTCAACCAACGGCACACATTGCACGACGCAAGATCAAACGGGAGCACGTCTTCCCCTGCTTCGGAATGTCCGACCTCTTGTAAACCAGATCCATCGTAAACTCTGAATACGACAAGGGCAAGACCGAATTTCGGCACTTGGCGACGGCCCGTGCCAGTCGTCACCGGCCCTTGTCCTGGCGGGAGCCCGGCATCGGTGGGTGCCGAGGGCGACCGCCGGAATTCACAGACATCTGTGAGCATACCTGCAGGCGCAGGAATGGTCTGGTGACGCCTCCGAACGCAGACGGTGGGACGCGTAACGCCAGGCCGAGGGCTTTTTCGAATGGGAGACTTGACACCGACTGGGGGCGGCGATAGTATACCGGCGTTGGTTCTTTGGAAAACAGGCATCGAGTCCAGGTCCGGGGCGTCGCCCCGGATAGGCAAACGGGAACACGGTGAAACTCCGTGACGGTCGCGCCGCTGTGAGCGTCCGCTGCCGACAGGTCCGCTGGGCCTGCGGCAAACCCGATGGACATTGCGTCCCACTGTTCGCAGAGAACGGGAAGGGGTCCATCGGCAGGATGCAAGTCAGAAAACCTGCCTGGGGTCGTTGCATGCGGACGTTCTCGCGATTGGAACGCCGGTGCCGGGCTCGAGCGCGGGCCGCACGCCACGCTCGTCAAGCCAATGAGGATGACTCATTACAGGCCGCCGCTTCCTTCGCGGAAGCGGCGGTTTTTTTGTGCCCGTTGGGCCCCCGCTGCTTTCGCCGGGGGGCGCGGGCCCGGATTCGACCCTCGCGCGGACGCTGCCGGTCCATTTCCACCGTCGACCTTTCGGGACGACGGTCCTTGCGTCTCGGCCGTTGAGTCCGTCCACCCGGGCGGCAACGGCCGACCTTGAGAACATCGAACCGCGGTGGTTCGAACGGGTGAGCTTGTCGGAAAGGAAGGTGAATCGTGAACAGGATTCTAGTGGTGCTGTTGTGGGTCGGATTGGTTTGCGCCGGGGCGGGCGCCTCGATCATCGTCGTGGATTATGATGAGAATACGCAGGGCCTGCATACCGCCGGGCTGTTGATCGAGTGGAAGGACGGCTTCCGTGCCGAGTTTGCCGTCCGGTTCGACCAGGAAAGCCTGACGGGGCTGGAGTTGCTGCGGGCCGTCGAATCGCGGACGGAGCTGGTCGTCACCACCGAGGATTTCGGCTGGGGCCTATTCGTGGACGGCCTGGCGTACCAGGAGCACAGCAATCAGGGTTATGGCGGGGGCGAGGACTGGTGGCATTACTGGGTTCGCTCCGGCGACGATCCGTGGGTGACGTCGAGCGTTGGCCCGGTGGAGCGGGTTGTGTATGACGGTCAGCACAACGGTTGGGTGTATGGTCGTGATACGATTCCCGAACCGGCCACGCTGGGGCTGTTGGC
>DSDH01000190.1 GCA_011055475.1 Phycisphaerales bacterium
GCTTTTGCGACTCTGGCGCAAGCCGGTAGAATGAGCACCTGAAAGGTGTGATCCGGCAGACTACAGTGAAGGGAGACCACGATGGAAATGATCAAGGTGTACGGGCTGCGGACCCTCGACTGGCTCATGGTTCACGGGTGGCGAGTCCTGTTGATCCTGGTCATCATGTGGCTGGCGATCAGGGCCGCCCGCATCCTGGCGGACAGGATTCTCAAACGCCACATCAAGGGGCAGGACGCCGAACAGACCAAGCGGGGTGAAACGCTCTCGGACGTCTTGAGTGGCCTGTTGACCGTTTCGATCGTGGGCATTGCCGGCATCATGATCCTGGCCGAGCTGGATATCCCGATCGCGCCGGTCCTGACCACGGCGGGCGTCGCAGGCGTGGCCCTCGGCTTCGGAGCCCAGCACCTGGTCCGGGACATCATCAGCGGTTTCTTCATCCTCCTCGACAACCAGATTCGCGTGGGCGACGTGGTGCAGATCGCCGGCAAAGGGGGACTGGTCGAAAAGATCAACCTGCGGCTGACCGTGTTGCGTGACCTGGCCGGCAACGTGCATTACGTGCGCAACGGTGAGATCGGCGTGATCACCAACATGACCCGCGACTACTCCCGCTACGTGTTCGACGTGGGGGTCGCCTATCGCGAGGACGTGGACCAGGTGATCCAGGTCATCCGCGAGGTCGATGAGGATATGCGCCGCGACCCGACCTACCAGGACCTCATCCTGGAGCCGATCGAGGTGCTGGGTCTGGACCAGTTCGGCGATTCGGCCGTCATCATCAAGGCCCGCACCAAGACCAAGCCCATCCAGCAGTGGACGGTCGGGCGGGAGTTCAATCGGCGGCTCAAGAAACGCTTCGACGAGCTGGACATCGAGATCCCCTTCCCGCACGTGACGCTGTACATGGGCCAGGACAAGCAGGGCCAGGCCCCGCCGCTCCACGTGCACGCCAGCGGCTCCATGGAGGCGTAGGAAGACCGATGGGCCGTGCCGCACCAGCCGGATGCACTCCGCGTTGGCCCGGTCGTGCGGCATGTCGCCGATGCAGCGGGGTCCTTGGCCCCGCGGGTTCTGCTCTTCCCGCCAACACAGCAGCGGACAGGCATGATTGCCAAAGGCATAGAGCGTGGCGGCGGCCTTTTCGCCGTGGTCGAGCCACAGGTGCGCGTGCACATAGAAGCTGGCCGCATAGGTCCAGAGCCCATCGGCCAGCCAGTCCGTGCCGCTCAGTCTTCGACCCGGGCGAGAACCTCATCGGGGATATCGAAGTTCGCGTAGACGTTCTGCACGTCGTCGTGGTCTTCGAAATCCTCCATCATGCCCAGCACCTTGCGGGCCGGCTCGGCCCCGGTGACCTCCACCCGGTTCTTGGGCATCATCGAGACCTCGGCGACCTCCAGGGGAATCTCGTTGTCCTCCAGGGTCTTCTTGAGCGGCTCGAAGTCGCCGGGGGCGCAGGTGATCTCGTACAGGGTCCCGGTGTTCTCCATGTCCTCGGCGCCCGCGGACAGGACCAGGTCCATGAGCCGGTCCTCTTCAACCGCGTCGCCGCGTACCGTGATCAGCCCCTTCTTGTCGAACATCCACGCCACGCAACCCGTCGCCCCCAACGAACCGCCGTGACGCTCGAAGATCTTCTTGATCTCCGGTCCCGTGCGGTTCCGATTGTCCGTCAGGGCCTCGACCATGACCGCCACGCCGCCGGGGCCGTAGCCCTCGTACAGCACCTCCTCATAGCTGACCCCGCCCAGATCACCCGAGCCCTTCTTGATAGCCTTCTCGATCGTGTCCTTGGGCATGTTTGCGGCCTTGGCCTTGTCGACCGCGTAACGCAAAGAGAGGTTCGCCGCCGGATCGGGCCCGCCGTTGCGGGCCGCGACGATAATCATGCGGGCGATCTTGCTCCAGACCTTGCCGCGCTTGGCGTCATTGGCGGCTTTCTTGTGTTTGATCCCAGCCCAGTGGGAATGCCCTGCCATAGTCCATCCTCAACAGTGCCAATGGTTTTCGTACAACCAATCCTCAATGAATCACGCGATTCAGGGGATACGTGAAAATCCCCGAGGCGCCGGCGCGTTTGAGCTCCGGCACCAAGGTCCGCTCGATCTTGTCCTCGATCACGATCTCGACGGCGACGAAATCCGACTCGGCCAGGGGCGAGACCGTGGGGCTCTTCTCGGCCGGCAGGAGTTTGAGCACCTTATCCAGGTCCGGGCGGGCGACGTTCATCTTCATGCCCACGCGGCTGCGGGCGTCGATCACCCCTTGCAGGAGCATCGCCAGGTTCTCGATCTTCGTCCGCTTGAAGGCGTCTTGCCAGGCGGCGTGGTTCGCGATGAAACGCGTCGTGGAGGACAAGACCGTATCCACGATGCGCAGGTTGTTGGCCTTGAGCGACGAGCCGGTCTCGGTGAGCTCGACGATGGCGTCCACCAGCCGGGCCTTGACCTCGGTCGCGCCCCAACTGAACTCCACCTTGACGTCGATGCCCTTGTCCTCGAAATACGCCCGCGTGGCGCGGACCAGCTCGGTCGCGACCAAGCCGCCCCGCAGGTCCTCCGGGCACTGCACGGCCGACTCACTCGGCACCGCCAGGACCCAGCGGGTGGGCTTGCTGGTGGCCTTGCTGTACTGCAATTCGCAGACCTCGTGCACGTCCGAGGCATTCTCCCGGATCCAGTCGTACCCCGTGAAACCGGCGTCCAGCACGCCCTCCTCGACGTACCGGCTCATCTCCTGGGCCCGCAGCAGCACCAATTGAATCTGCTCATCGTCAATCCGGGGAAAGTAACTGCGCTCGAAACCGGTGACCTCGAATCCGGCCTTCTCAAAAAGATCGACGGTGGCCTTCTGAAGGCTGCCCTTAGGCAGACCCAGTTTCAACACCTGATGCGACACGATACGGTCCTTTCGGTTGGACGGTCTACTTCTTCTTTTTGCGGGTCGGGCCGGGCTTGGTCGAGGTCTCGGCGGCGCGGCGCAGCAGACGGTAAAACGCGTAGGCCTCGGATGCGGAGATTTGGCGTTCCAGGAATCCGATAATATCCTCGTCGTCGGCGTCGGGATGCACCAGTTCGTTGGTGCGAAGGTAGGTCAGCATACCCTCGGTCAGGGGGATGGCGTGCCCGCCGAGAACGACCAGCACGAAGTAATCCGCGGCGAAGCGGCTGACACCCTCCAGCTCCGCCAGCGCCTTGCGGGCCTGCCGCTTGCCCACCTCCATCAGCGGCGCGACGGTGAGCCGGTCGTAC
>DSDH01000183.1 GCA_011055475.1 Phycisphaerales bacterium
GAGTTGTCCAAATAGAGAACCCGGGCGCCGGGCCCGGGTCCCCTGGGGCAGTTGATTTCTCAAGGCGTCTGGCCGGGGCGATGCGGATAGTAGCCCGTCGTCATCCACTGGGCCGCGAACTCCGCGAAATCCGCCAGATCCACGTTGCAGTCCTGGTTGTAATCAAACTGAGCGGCCAGTGGGTGAATGCAGGCCGGTTCCTGCGTCACCGGGTACCAGATCAGGTCCACGATTTCCTCGGGCGCCAGGGCGTAATTGAACACCTGGATGTCGTCCAGCGCCCCGTTGAAGACCAATCGCGAGTCGGGATATCCGGCCCCGATCACGATCGTCGAATCCGTGCCCAAGGATTGCGAGAAGCCCGTCGTGGCCACCGGTTCACCGTTCACGTAAAGCACCGCCGTGCTGCCATCGAACGTCGCCGCGAGATGTTGCCATTGTCCATCGTGGGTCAACGTCCCCACCGGACCGGGGTTCTGTCGGGTAGAACCCAAGGTCACCTCCGGGGAGTTCGCCACGGAGTTGCCGAAGAACCATCGCACCGTCGGGTCGCCCCACGTATCCGCCTTGGCCAGAAGTCGCTGATGACCACCGGTAGGTCCGTTCCAGTTGGCCCACAGGCTCACGGTAAACTGACCCGTCTTCTCCGAGGGGTCCCACGTTCCGGCCAGGGCGGGGCTGTTGGCATCGTCAGGGCTAAAGAGCACAGCGCCCATCGGGCTGCCGTCCATCCCCTCCACGAAGATGGGGTCGG
This sequence comes from Phycisphaerales bacterium, assembly GCA_011055475.1. Taxonomy (GTDB): domain Bacteria; phylum Planctomycetota; class Phycisphaerae; order Sedimentisphaerales; family Anaerohalosphaeraceae; genus DSDH01. Next base: position 755 of record DSDH01000183.1, read on the forward strand.
CCCCCAAAGGCGTTGCTGGATGGGCCCCGGTCTCATCGGCGTATTGACCGTCACTGAAGCCGGCCTGATCCAGTGTCCAGTGAGCCACGCGGCGCAACGCGACCAACGCCGCCGCCTCGGACGTCGCATCGCCACCGGCATTGCTCACGACACAGTAGTAGTAGCCCTCGTGCTCCAGGGATGATTCGACCCGAAGCAGGGCCTCCTGGGCCCCGATGATTGCTTCATCATCGTCCGGGGTCGCGCTTGAATCGTCGGCCGATCTGTACCACTGAAACCACGTATCCGACTGCGAGAGGGGCGCCACCACGAACTCGCCCATCTCGCCGAGCCGCACGAACTGATCCTTCGGCTGGCCGGCTACGGGGATGATCGGGACGCTCTTGATCGTATCGAATCGCCACACGGGACCGAGCAGGTTGTTCGGATCACCGGGCAGCGACGCGGCGCCCGTGCCGTCGTCGACGGCCTGCTCCACTTGCCAGTAGTAGGTTCCATCCTGCGGCAGCGCAAGCTGAGAGTAACTGGCCTCGCCTCCGGCGGGTTCAATGGTCGCCTCCAGCGCCACGTTGGCATCCGCCGGATTGCCGCTGCTCAGGTAAAGATAGTAGGCCACGACCTCCACAGGCTCCCCCGCCAGGGTCTCGGCCTGCGCCCACCGGAGTGTCGGCTCCTGCGGCACGTTCAGTTGCCCATCGGCGTAAGGATAGATGTATACCGGCCCGCTGACCGACGTCAGACGCACGCCCCCGTACGCCGAGGTACCGGCATAGCCCCGCAGGCCAAACCCGCCGGTCGGGTGTGTCGCATCCGACAGGCTGATGGAGGCCCACAGTTCTCCCTGAAGATATAGCCGCCCCGTGAGCTGATTGCCTGCGACCGTGAAGCTCAGCGTATACGGCAACTGATTCTGGGTGATCTCTGCGGCCCGGTCGACGAGAACATCCCCCAGCTTGGTCGCGCCGCCGCGGAAACTGTAGATCTGCAACTGCTGATCCCCCGCGTGAAAACGAAACATGTAGAACCGATCCGGCGCCGTGTAACGGGCCACCACGGCGGTGTCCCCGCCGTTCAGGGTTACATCCGCGTTGACGGTATAGTCGTTCAGTTCCTCCCTCGGAATGCCATAGGCCAAGGGCCCTTGGTAGACGACCAGCTTGCCACCCGTGCCGCTGCACGTGTACTCCCCCGTCTGCGTGTTCAGAACCCACGTCCCGGCCACCACCGTCCAGCCGTCCGCGGCGTCAGGAGTGTCGAACGACGTGGCGTAGTACCCGCCCATCGCCGGCACACACATCACGATGCCCAACACTATCCACCATACGTTCATTGGTCTTTTCATGTCACGACCTCCTGCTTGAGCCAACGATATACAGGGTGACGCCGCCGTCACCCTTCTGCCTCTTTGCCGCGCCCGAACGGCCGGGACGGCGGTCACAATTGCTGCATCCATTCAGGCCACTCATGCTCCTGGGGCACATACTCGCGGTGCCACGGCTGCCGCCAGAGGTCTCGAAGGCCCACCTTGCGAGACGACCAGTCCATAAAGAGGATGTGGATGCCTCCATCATGCCGGTTGGTGCACACGCGGTCCATGCCGCGGGCGCCCTCGGCCCAGCTAAAGAAACCGTCGTGAGGCGGCGGGTCATCCGACGCCCGGGGCCGCGCCAGCATGAACCCGGCATCCGCCAACACGGGGATTTGACTGGCATTCCGCTGGCCCACTCGCCGCCATTTCAGGTTGGGATCGAGCCCCGCCCCGATGGCCAGATCACTGTCGTTGACCCACCAGTTGATGCCATAGCTGCCGATCTTGTACAGGGGATCCTTCAGGAAAAGCAACTCGCCGGGATTGGATTCATTCATGTCCCATGCGACCCAAGGCAACTGTCCGCCCTGGCTGCGCGTGCGGTTTGCCGCGGGGCATAAACGAATGGCCGGGTTGTCGTAGTAGGGTATCAAGGTGTAGATCCAGGAATACCGGGCCGTGTCCCAGTCCTCGTCGATGCCCGGCATAAACCGCCCCTCGTGCGCATCGGCGTACAGGGCAAAGCACAGCGACCACTGGTGCAGGTGGCTGCGGCAAATAACGGCCTGGGCTTGCTTCTTGGCCTTGCGAAGGGCGGGCACCAGAATCGCCAGCAACAGACCGATCACGGCGATCACGACCAGCAGTTCAATCAGGGTAAATCCCCGAAGTCCTCGTTTCCAGGCCATTGTCCACAGCTCCGTGTCGCCCGCTCTCCAGCGGGGCCTGTGCGATGAGCCCTGCCAATCCGCCGAGGCCCATTGTATCCCTGCACGCGGTTTAAGTTGAGCCTTTTTTAGCAGCCCGTTGAAAAAGCTGTCACCCCGAACTTGATCCGGGGTCCACGCTCAACGTGTCGTGTGTCTCTGCCCGCAAAGCGTGGATTCCCGCCCGCCAAGGCGCGTCGTCGACTTTCGCGGGAATGACAAAAAGGGCCCGTTTCTGTGGGCCGTACGTTTTTCAACGGACTGCTA
>DSDH01000184.1 GCA_011055475.1 Phycisphaerales bacterium
AACGCGAACGGAACGATCGCCAACACACCGGCGTACAACCCATCCCGCAGGGACCCACGGCGCCGTCCGTGCCGAAAGGCCGCTAGGCAGAACAACCAGGGCACCAACGCCGGAACCAGCGAGGCCGCCGGGTGAAACCGCAGAAATCCCAAGGCAAACGGGCCGAACCCGTACACCGCCCCGGCCAGGAACGACGCCGGCCACGCGGCAATCCACCGCCGGCTGAGAATGAAGGTCCCCGCCGCCCCGACCACGGAGGCGATTGCCGGCAGAAACCCGAGCCCTTGGGCATGGACGAGCATCGGCGCGAAAACCATGATGGCCAGCACGCCATACAGCGCGACGGACAGGAGAAGATCGGTCGGCCCCCACAGCCTCGCTCGCCCCCCACCCCGTCCTGGTCCGATGTGCATCATTCAGGGCTACTTCAAGATCACCTTCCCTGTTCCGCCCGTGACCTTCCCGATCCGCCAGACCTGCTCCCCGGCCCGGCGCAGTTTGTCCTCGATGGAATCGGCGAAGTCCCGAGCCACGATCAACACGTAGCCGATCCCCATGTTGAACACGCGGAACATCTCGCGCTCTTCCACGGGCCCGGCTTTCTGAAGCAGTCCAAAGACCGGGGGCACCGACCAACTGCCCTTGCGGATCACGACGTTACAGCCCTTGGGCACCACACGGGGCACGTTGCCCACGAGGCCGCCACCCGTGATGTGGGCCATGCCGTGGACCACCCGCTTGACGCGGTATCCCGCCAGGAGCCCCACGATCGAGCGCACGTAAATGCGCGTCGGTTGCAGCAACGTCTCCAGGACCGTCCGCCCTTCCAGCTCATCCGGGCGATCCTCCGGACGCCACGATCCCTTCTTGAAGCAGATGTGCCGGGCCAGGGCGTAGCCGTTGCTGTGCAGACCGCTGGAGGCAAGCCCCAGCACCACGTCGCCGGGCCCGATCCGCGAGCCGTTGATCAGCCGACGCCGCTCCACGACACCGACGGCGAACCCGGCCATATCGAACTCGCCTTCCCGATACACATCGGGCATCTCGGCCGTCTCGCCGCCCAGCAGCGCGCAGTCGGCCTGGCGGCACCCCGCCGCGACGCCCTCGACCATCTCGGCGATCTGCTCCGGAACGAGCCGGTGGACCGCCAGGTAATCGAGAAAAAAGAGCGGCTCAGCCCCCTGCACGATCATGTCGTTGACGCTCATCGCCACCAGATCGATGCCGATCGTGTCGTAACGCCCGGCCATCTCGGCCAGCTTGATTTTCGTGCCCACCCCATCGGTACAGGCGACCAGCACCGGCTCGCGGTAATTCTTGCGGAACAGCTTCTCGTTGTAGTCCAACCGGAAGAGGCCCGCGAATCCATTGTGCAGCGGCATCACACGGGGCGTCTGGGTGCGGGCCAGGGAACGGGTGATACGGGCGACCATCTCATCGTTGGCGTCGATGCTGACCCCGGATTGTTCGTAGGTGAGGTAGCCCTCAGACATAATAGCGCTCGAGATCGTCGAACAATTGCATCTGGTGGCGTTCCATCACGAACTTGTTGAGGACCGTGGTCACCGGGATCGGGTAACGCCCGGTCCAACAGGCGGTGCAGTAGTAATCCGAGGGCAGGGATGCACAGCCGAGCAGGCCCTCCAACGACAGGTAACCCAGCGTATCGACGTGCAGGAACTGCCGGATCTCCTCCAGGGTGCGGTTGTTGGCCAGCAGTTCCTCCTTGGTGGGAAAGTCCACACCATAAAAGCAGGGGCTGATAATCGGCGGGCAGCCCACCCGCATGTGGATTTCCCTGGCTCCGGCGGCCCGCAGTGAATCGACCTTGCCCTTGGTCGTGGTGCCCCGGACGATGGAATCGTCCACCACGACGACGCGTTTGCCCGCGACGACTTCATGGACCACCGTGAGCTTCATCTTCACGCCCAGGTCGCGCAACGACTGGGTCGGCGAGAGAAACGTTCGACCCACGTAGTGGCTGCGTACAAAGCCCATATCGAACGGAATGCCGCTTTCCTGGGAGTAGCCGATGGCCGCCGAGGTGCCGGAGTCGGGCACGGGGATCACCACGTCCGCCTCGACGGGGTGCTCCCGCGCCAGTTGCTGGCCGCACCGCACCCGAACTTGGTGGACGTTTTCCCCGAAGATGCGGCTGGACTGCTTGGCGAAATAGACGTGTTCGAAGATGCAGTGCGCCGGCGTCACCGTGCCGGGTTCGACAAAGAATCGGCTGTGCAGCCCGTCGGCGTTCAGTGTGACGATCTCGCCGGGCTCCACGTCGCGGATGTATTTGGCGTCAAGGATGTCCAGGGCGCAGGTCTCGCTGGCCACGCAGTACGCGCCCTGCGCGGTGCGGCCAATGCACAGGGGGCGGACTCCGTACGGGTCACGCGCCGCCTCAATGCGGTCCGAAAACAGGAACAACAGCGAAAAAGCCCCCTGCAGGTGACCGAGCACGTGGCCCAGCGGGTCGGGCTTGGCGATGTGGCTGGGCTTGGCCATCAGGTGCACAATGATCTCGGTGTCGTTCGTGGTGCGAAAGATGTGCCCATGGGCCTCGTATTCGTCACGGAGCAGGCCGGCGTTGATGAGGTTGCCGTTGTGGGCCACGGCGACCTGACCGCGGGAATACTCGCTGAGAAACGGCTGGACGTTATGGGGCGAGCTCGAGCCCGCGGTCGAATAGCGCACGTGCCCGATGGCGATGGGGTTGCGCAGGCGCTCGAGCCAGTCACGGCCGCTGCGGAAGACCCGCGCCACCTGTCCCATGCCGGCGTAGCAGATGATCTCCTCACCGTCGCTGCTGGCGATGCCGGCCGATTCCTGCCCCCGATGCTGCAGGCTGTGCAGGGCAAAATACGTCTGAACCGCGGCCTCCGGATCGCCATAGATACCGAACAGACCGCACGCTTCCTTCTTGTCCGCCATAACCCTTCGACGCCTCACCGAGCCAGTCTAAAACTGCACTCTACCGCCCCACCAACCCAGCGTCAATCCCCAAGCGCACACGACGCCCGTTTTTGGGACAGGAAACGGCCTCCAGGAGCCGACAAAGCAATGTTTCTACGCAGTGGGTGGCCGCCCTGTACCGAAGTGCGGGCCAAGTCATGGCGGGGGTAACCTACTTGCAGCCCTGTCCGGGCGGTCACCCGCCCGGGGTGGGGTCGGCGGCGGTCCAGTTGGCCGGGTCGTTGCCATAGAAGTCCGCCGGCGTCGGGCCGTCCGGGTGCCGATGCTGCAAGCTCGCTCCCGT
>DSDH01000478.1 GCA_011055475.1 Phycisphaerales bacterium
AGAATAGGCCGTAGCTTATGGTCACGCAGAAGTGTCAAGGATCGGGTAAACCCAGCCAGTCGGATCGGGTTGAAAACCAGCCACTTTGAGGAGCAGACGGTTTGGCGTAAGGATTTCTCGAAATCGATGCTGTTACGGTTTCGGGAGGTTCGGTATGGCAAACCAACTCAAAATGGCTGTGGTGCATGCAATATTGACGCTGGCGCAGTTGGGCTGGTCACAACGGCGGATCGCTGGGGTGCTGGGAGTCGATCGCGAGACGGTGGCCCGATACGTCCACTCGCCGCCGGCAGATTCAAAACCGGCCACGAACCCGATCCCCGGGTCCGCGGCGGCGGAGGCACCATTGGCGGACAAGAGTTCCGGTCCAGAGAGCCTCTGTGAGCCGTTTCGAGCGGTCATTGAGACAAAGCTCGGGCAGGGACTGACCGGCCAGCGGATCTACCAGGACCTGGTGGAGGGGCATGGTTTCACGGCCAGCTACTCCAGCGTTCGTCGGTTCCTCCAACGTCTGGGTCAGAGTCAGCCGCTGCCGTTTCGGCGGCTGGAGGTCTTGCCGGGCGAGCAGGCCCAGGTGGACTTCGGCGTCGGGGCCCCGATCCTACGACCAGACGACAAGCGCCGATGCCCCCATGTTTTTCGGGTGGTGCTGAGCTTCTCTCGCAAGGCCTACAGCGAAGTGGTCTATCACCAGACGACCGAGAACTTCCTTCGCTGCCTGGAGAATGCCTTTTGGCATTTCGGTGGGGTCACACAGACCACGGTGATCGACAATCTCAAGGCGGCGGTCAGTCGAGCCGACTGGTACGATCCGGACCTGCATCCGAAGATCCAGTCGTTCTGTCAGCATTACGGCACGGTGATCCTTCCGACCAAGCCCCGCATGCCGCGACACAAGGGCAAGGTCGAACGGGGCATCGATTACGTCCAGAGCAACGCCCTGAAGGGCCGCACGTTTGCCAGCCTGGCCGAGCAGAACCAGCACCTGCTGGATTGGGAGCGACGGATTGCCGACACCCGTATCCACGGCACCACCCGCAAGCAAGTCCGGGTACTCTTCGAAGAGGAGAAGCCCTATTTGACTCCGTTGCCGACGGGACGATTCCCCAGCTTCGAAGAAGGCCGTCGTTCGGTACATCGGGATGGTCATATCGAAGTGGCCAAGGCCTATTACTCGGTCCCGCCCGAGTATACGGGCCGACAGGTCTGGGTCCGCTGGGATAGTCACCTGGTGCGGATCTTCAACAGCAAGATGGAGTCCATTGCCGTTCACGTTCAAGTTGAACCCGGCACGTTTCAAACCCAGGATCGGCATCTGCATGACAAGAAGATTTCCCAGGTGGAAAAGGGTACGGTCTGGTTGCTGAGAAGGAGCACCTTAATCGGCACACACGTCGAGCAATGGGCCCGTCAGATGCTGGAGACACGAGGCATCTCTGGGGTCCGCATATTGGTCGGTCTGCTGAGCCTGACGCGTTCCTATACGCGGGACCAGATCGATCAGGCCTGTAGCGTGGCCCTGACGCACGGAGCGATTCGGCTCAAGACCCTTCGTCAATTGCTCGAACGAGGCGGCCCCGTTCAGCAACAGTTCGCGTTCCTTGACGAACACCCGATCATCCGGCCGATGGCCGACTATGAATCCGTCGTCCAGAATGCCTTGGGCACGGAAGCAGACCAAGAGAGATCTCTATCTCAGAAAGGAGTCCCAAGATGAATGCATCGGTTCAAACATCTCTGAAACAACTGCGTCTCTCGGGGATGGCCCAATCCCTCGACGTTCGTCTCCAGGAGGCGGCCGGCAACAGCCTGACGCATGGCGAGTTCCTGGAGCTGATCCTGCAGGATGAGCTGCTGGTCCGCCAGGACCGTCAGAGGCAGCGGCGTCTCAAGGCCGCCCAGTTCCGGGAGCTCAAGACCTTGGAGGACTTCGATTGGCAGTTCAATCCGTCGATCAAGAAGAAGCTCGTGTATGATCTGGCCAGCGGCCGCTTCGTTCGTGAGGCACGCGATTGTTTGTGGTTGGGACCACCCGGGACTGGGAAAAGTCATCTCTGCCAGGCCATCGGTTATCAGGCGATCAAGATGGGCTTCGTAGTGCTCTATCGCTCCATCTTCGATGTGGTTCGGGACTTCCTGGAAGACGAGGCGTTCGCCGGCGAGAACAAGGTGTTGGCCAAATACTTGAAGCCCGACCTGTTGATCGTCGACGACATGGGCATCAAGCAGTTGCCCAAACGGTCCGGCGAATACCTCTTCGAGATCATCCTGCGCCGGTACGAGACCAAGTCCACGATGATGACCTCGAACCGGCCGTTGGAGGATTGGGGCAAACTCTTGGGGGACGTTCCGGCGGCCACGGCCATCCTGGACCGATTCCTGCACCACGCCGAGATCATCACGATCACCGGCCGCAGCTACCGTCTGAAAGACCGAGCCGCCAAACAAGCCGAACAATCCAAGGAGCCGACAACGCATGATCAAGACAAGAATACAGGATCGTAGCGTGGGCCGCGTCCGACCGGTCTGGCCCGCTCGGCCTGCGACGGCCAAGCTCCGACGAGCTCGCGTAGGGCCCATTCTCGCACGGCCGCCGATCCGAGCGACCCAGCCCTGCGCCCGTCCCCAATCGGGGGATTCGACTATCGGAAATTCACTTGCGTGGCAAAGGCAGAACGTGTACGAAATGACAAAGGACACTGGCTGGTTTTGACCCGATCATCACTGGCTGGGTTTAACCCGATCCGTGACATCCTTGACGTCGTTGTCTTTGCATCCCTGGCGTGCCCTGCGTTTCTCGATGAAGGCACGAACCTTCAATAGCTTCTTGCCACGTAACAGATTCTGCTCGTAGGCCTCGTGGAGAGCTCTTTGAATGCCTTCGTCATTGGAAGTGGCGATTTCGACGGCGACGCTGAGCGGGATGCGGCGCCTTTCGACGGCCTGCAGGAGATGCGTCTCGCCGTGGGTCAGTAGTCGCAAGACGCCGGTGACATACCTGGGATGCAGATCGGTCTTGGCGGCAATTTCGGAAGTCTTGTACCCACGTTTCTTCAGGGCCGCGACCTCTTCCAACAATTCCGCCGAACGGGCCTGGCGGCGCGCGAGGTTCTCCACAAGGCTCATCAACAGCAGATCTTCACTCGACAAGTCCTGCACCCGCGCCGGTATAACCTCTTCGCCCAGGGTGTGGAACGCCAACAGTCGCCCCTCACCGCACACCAAGTCGTAATCGCCTGAGCCATATTTCCC